>JACWAC010000104.1 GCA_014874235.1 Thermoplasmatales archaeon | reverse complement strand
GACAGGGCTTCTATCAGTCGATCTGATTTATCCTTTTGGATTTACCTATTGACTCGCCTATAGGGCATTATTCGAATGATTAAATGATTGTACCATAACACTTAAACCTCAGTTCGAATCTTTTGGATATGGCAATAACGGGATTGGCAATTGCAAAGGGACTAGCAGTTGCCGCTGGTGTGACAGGGACTGCCGTTGCGGCTGCCCACGTGGGTAACTTGATTGGGCTCACAAATGCGCTTAATCATGTTCCAGCATGGACTCATGCTCATACGGTAATCTCCAATCTCATCCAAAAGAGACAATAAAGTTTCTAAAAGGGGTCTTTAGTACCCTACGAAGAGACTTCGAGCCTCTAGCTTGTCTCAATTATTTTTTAAAATTTATCAAATTTTGATTTCTACCTCTTGGAAAGAGCAGCTTTCCCCCGCGAATGACAAAAGATTCATATAATCCTCAGAATGATTTATTTATGTTCTATTCTGAAAGGGAGTTTCCGTTAGAACTTGATGATGTAATGTTTTCATTACTGAACCACATCAAAAAAGAGGGATACGTTGTGGTTGCAGATATAAACGTCAGGAACATTCTGAAAAACGCGTTGAATCATGATTTCAAGGACTATCACATTCTTGAGGTTTGCAAACCCACAGCTGCCAAAGAGATAATAGGGAAAGATGATATCAATGGGCTGTTCGTGCCCTGTAAGATGATTATCTATCGAGATGAAAATGTTACCAAAATCAAAATATTGAAAGCATCCGAAGCAGCTGAAAGTCTATTTCCGCAGGCCACCAAGGTAATCGAAAAGTACGAGAAGGAGCTGTTTTTTCTCATCGAAACCTTTTCCGTCTGAAACGGCTTCATTAGTTATAGCAAAGACATTAATTTCATTTCTTTCTTATTACTCGTTTTGCATGGAAATTTCAGACAAACTGAACGAAATACAGAAGCTGTTTGGTAGCTATTCATCTCATCTTCCTGAGCCTACGAAAGACTATATGGGTCTCATTGAGAGCGTTACAAAATCCAGTAGCATACCGGTGAAGTACAAGGAATTGATTTTCATAGCTCTTTCACTAGCTCAGAAGTGTGACTGGTGCCTCGCTTATCACGTGAAGCTTGCCAAGGAAAGCGGTGTTACTGAAGACGAACTGAATGAGGCAGCATTCATCGCACTGCTTATGGCGGGAACACCTGCATTGATGGAATCTATCAAAATGAAGGAATACTTCATTGGTTTGAATAGTCTGAAATGAGAAAGTCTGACTCTACGTAGATCTTACTGAGGCAGACCTTCTTCTGGAGGTGTGAGGTATTCAAAAATTAGCCATCAGGATAACAAACGGAAGTGTACGGTTCTGCTGGCATGCTAATTCATTGATTTCAGGCGACCGGATTCGGATAGATAAGACTGTGCGGCCGTTAACCCTGCGCCAACACCAATATTATGGCCATTATCTCTGAGTGCCCTTTCGATGGATCCTATGGCAATCATCACCTCTGAAGATGTGATACTTCCCATGTGTCCAATCCTGAAATACCGACTGGCGATTTCTTTGATCAGACCAGACGCAAACAATGCTCCGTGCTGTTCTGCCTCTGACAGAAATTTCTTTTGGTCAATTCCATCGGGAAGGTAAACTGCTGAAATTGTATTTGCGAAGGATTTCTTGGGAATCATTTCGAGTCCCATTCCGTTGATTCCTGCCCTCAGTGCCGAGGCCATTGTCTCGTGCCTGCTTATTCTGTTTTCTATCCCTTCCTGCATTATATTTGAAAGACTTACGTTGAAGGCAGAAATGAGGTTGACATTTGGAGTTCCGAAATAGCCACCTTTCGACTCAAGAATACCCCTTGAAACGGAACTCCATTTCCTGAGATCTGAAAAGAATGTCAGAGGTGGTATCTTTTCCATTTTAGAGATGGCCTTGCTCCCTGCAACCCCCACCGCTAACCCTGGTGGTGCCCCTAGTGCTTTCTGAGAGGCTGAAAACGCAACGTCGATTCCCCATTTCATATCGAGATTTTCTCCCCCTGCAGAACATACAGCATCGACTACCAGAATTGTATCTGTGCCCTTTGAAATTTCTGCAATCTTCCTAACATCGTTCTTAACTCCCGTGCTTGTATCGACGTGAGTGACTGTGATTAACTCGTATTCATTTGTATCAATTTTTTCTTTTATGGATAATGGTTCTACAGCTTCTCCTAACGGAGAAGTGATCTGATCCACTTTGTCTGTGAACCTGGAAAACAGGTCTACAAACCGATCTCCAAAATATCCAGTATTGACTACCAAGACCTTTGAATCTCTCTTTATGAAATTCACTACCGATGCTTCCATACCCAGTGTTCCAGATCCTGAGATAATGAAAGGAACGCTTTCACTTACAGAGGCACCAAAGATTGTCGCAGTCTTGGTCAGTGCTTCCTTGTAGATCGTTACAAATTCCTTGGATGAATGCGATATTGTTGGAAGGGACAGTGTGTTGAGAACATTACTTTCATACTCTATCGGCCCAGGAATCATGAGTATCTTTCTCATGATTGCGTAATCGTACACTCGTTAAACTACGTTTTCATTTGTCTGGAACTACAACTCGTTTGATGCGACCAGGCAAGCCCAGACTCTAGTTTTTGGACTACACTTCGTTATACCTGAAACACGAAACCAAGTGATCATTTACCATTCCAGTCGCCTGCATGTGTGCGTAGCATATCGTCGACCCGACGAACTTGAAACCCCTCTTCATCAAGTCTTTGCTCATCCGGTCTGAAATTGCGGTCTTGGCAGGAATCATATTAAGGCTGTCCCATCGATTCTTAATTGGACTACCTTCAACAAATTTCCAGATGTAACTGTCAAAGGAACCGAACTCTTTCCTCACCTTGATAAGTGCCTTTGCGTTTGTCACTGCAGACACTATTTTGAGTCTGTTTCTTATAATCTCCTCGTTTTTGACGAGTGCATTTATTTTTTTGCTGTTGTACCTTGAGACTTTGTTGAAATCAAAGTTGTCAAATGCCTTTCTATACCCATCTCTCCTCTTGAGTATTGTCAGCCAACTCAGCCCTGCTTGTGCTCCCTCGAGTACTAGAAATTCGAACAACATTCTGTCGTCGTGTACAGGGACTCCCCATTCGGTATCATGATAGTGAATCATGTCCTTGTCTGTCGAAGACCATCCACACCTCTTAAGATCAGCGGAATCAGCACTCATCTCTTCAATCACTTTATCGACTCTAAGGTGTGGGGCTATTATAGTTAAATACCATACTTTTTATACGTAATAGTATTACACGATCATGGGACGAAGAGAGACAATTCCCATAGTGAGAAAGATGACTGTAGAGGAACTCGAGAGCAGGATTAAAACGCTCGAGAAGAGCACAAGGGTTCTGAAGAGGCTCTACTTCATCAGGCATAGGTATGAGGGTAACTCTGTCGAAGAGGCTTCTGAGAAGGTTGGCGTATACAAGATGATGGGTTACCAGTGGCAGAATCGATGGAACGAGGATGGTTATGAGGGTCTCATACCCAGATTTGCAGGCGGGAAGCCAACAAGGTTATCACATGAAAGCATTGATCAGCTCAAGGGCATCCTCAAGGAGAGGGATGACTGGACCACCGAGGACGTGCAGGACCTGATAGAAAAGAAGTACCACATCAGGTTCTCCCTGAAGCACATTCGCACAATCCTACGGAAGATGGGAATGCACTATTCCAAGCCGTATCAGCACGACTATAGGAGACCCAACAACGCTGAGGAAATTCTAAAAAAAACCTAGGCAGCTTGGACGCTAGCAGAGAGATCATCGGATTCCTCGATGAGTCTTCACCTCAAACAACTTCAAACACAGTAAGAATGTGGTCATTCCTCAAACCCGAGATATTCAAGAGAACGGACAGCTATAAAGCGAACGCATTTGGTTTCTACGCAATAAACGGAAGGAGCGTCATAGACTTCATGGAACAATCAAGAAAGGAGGACGTCTGTATATTCCTTGACAGAATAAGGCAGAACAATCCCGTAGGGAATATAACAATAATACTGGACAACTTTCAATCCCACAGATCTTTAGTTGTAAGAAGAAGGGCTGAAGAACTGCACATGAGACTTGTGTTCCTTCCTCCCTATTGCCCTGATCTCAATCCTATAGAATTCCTCTGGAAATCAATAAAGAGAATTGTGTCTGTCACGTTCATACAATCCGAATGGTATTTGAAGAGAATAATTGAGTCGGCATTCCTCGACATTTCCCAGTTCAACTCATACTCAATGGGGTGGATAAGGAAGTTCATACCTGAAGAGTATAATAAGTATAGGAAGTTAGGTATTTGACTATAATTAGGAATTAAGACTGAATATGATTGTAGCTTTAGATACTAATACCTATAAGATTCCCAGAACCTAGGAAGGCGATGAACGTACCAGATGGCGGCAACCTATCTTCTGATCCTGGAGAGGATGAT
>JACWAC010000103.1 GCA_014874235.1 Thermoplasmatales archaeon | reverse complement strand
GCAACTAATCCTTCAGTTCGGCTACCATTCCCTTAGAGCCCAAGACCTTCAAATTCCCAAATACCTTCGGGAAGTGCTCATCATTAGTAACCAAGAAATCTGCCTTGTCTTGGAGAGCCGTTCCGAGCACCACCGCATCTGGAAGCCGTAATCCGGTGTTTGCGCGAATCTTTGACGAAATTGCTGCGATCTCCACGCTTAATGGAGATATTCTTAAATGCTCGTTGGTTAGAGAAACGGACAGAAATTCATTTGCTTCAGAGTCCTTTTTACTGGCATAATAACCGGTCAGTATTTCAGCGATCACCAGAGTTGGAACAACTGCTTCCAACTTACCTCTGGCAAGGGCATATAAAATCTTGCTCGAATTAGCGTAGAATGTTCCTTCCTTGTTGATAACGTTAAGGAATACGTTTGTATCTATACAGATTCTAATCCCACTCATCCCTGATATTCTCCATGATCTTCATTGCTGATTCGGTGAAAGGAGTTGATTCCTCAAGGACTTCTAACAAACTCTTTTTTTCCGCTTTTCTAATGACCACATGACTATTCCTCTTCTCAAAGAGGACTGTGTCCCCGATAGCAATTCCTAGATCTTTTCTAACTTCCACGGGAATAGTGACTTGTCCTTTTGAAGTGACTTTGCTCAATTTTATCATCTCATCATTACCATAAATCAATGAATTCCTTGTATTAAAGTCTTACCTGTCGGCAGTAAAAATTCATGAATTTCACCTGACGTGATCCTCGTGATAGCCTAGTGTCTGTAAGAACAGATTGACTCTATTGAAGGGGGAATTCGTCAATTCCAGGCTAGGACAACTTCACCAAATTTCATCAATTTTTCAATATAGTTAACTACCCGTCTGAAATCTGGAAGTATCCCAGTTATAAGTCCCTTCAGGTCGTTATTCCATAGTCGCTCTTTAGCGAGTAAACTGGTCATAAAAAGGTCCCAGTCAAAATTTCTACCGTAAATTTTGAGTTTTTTTACTTATCAACGAGTAGTCAACCTCAATCCCTTTATTCAAAAGGAACCATAGGTCGTATAAGTCTCGAGGCCTCTCTCTTGTCATTATTGCCTCTACCCTCTCTGCTAGATATTGAGATATCTGATAATTTGTGGTTAAGATGCTGGAGCCTTCTGATTTCCGGGAGGAATCTGTAAGAGGTATACGCCTCTTGGACTGGGCAAACATTGCAGTGAAGTATTCACTTTTGGTCCTACCCCTATTCCAGGAGAGTGTTGATAATGCAGGACTTATCTATCAAAATAAGATATTTTGTACAATCAACTAGACGAAAACCGCCTTTTTTGTATAGTGAAGCATACAAAAAAAAG
Organism: Thermoplasmatales archaeon; assembly: GCA_014874235.1. Lineage (GTDB taxonomy): Archaea > Thermoplasmatota > Thermoplasmata > Thermoplasmatales. Next base: position 3,135 of record JACWAC010000103.1, on the reverse strand, counting down.
AATTTAAATACACAAAGACATTCCTATAAGACTACATGGTAAGCTTAGACAAACTCCTACAACAGAATAAGTGGTGGACCAAGGGAAGCGATTTTTGGACTGATGATGTTGATTTTAGTAAGTACAACTCGTTAACTGTGCATATAGACCGGAGAGAGCCTTCACTTGCACCAGGCAAAATCGTGGTGATCAAGGGTCCACGGAGAGTGGGGAAAACTATGTCAATAAAGCTTGCCATAAAGAATCTAATCGATCATGGTAACGCTAACCCAGACGACATCCTCTATCTCTCCTTTGACGAAGCAATATCACCTAAAGAGATGGAGAGCACAGTACGGAACTTCATTAATAAACCTCATTCGGGTGTAACGTACGTATTCCTCGACGAGATACAATCAGTGAAGGGATGGGAGGGAGCCCTTCTTGGTTTGGCAAATTCTGGATTGCTCAAGAATACAGCAGTGGTGATAACAGGTTCGATAGCCCATTTCTTTTCTCCAGAAACGTTGCCTGGTCGAGGGATGGAAGGTAACATATACTACCTGCGTACTGCAGATTTCAGGACTTTTGTGCTGGCACTGCTAAATCCTCGAAGAGTGGACCTTCAGAATCTGGTTAGCCAAAGAATAGGTTACCCCTTCACCTCCCAAGAGCTAAAAATGTTGTATGATTGTGTCTCCAAAAATGAAATTGATCTTGAAGAAGATAGCAGAGAAATTTACAAGAAGGTATCTGAAGTGGAACGATACTTTATCCCGATCAGCAAACTTGTCGAACTTTACATCTACAGTGGTGGATACCCCGTTTCCATAAACAACAGATTATTCGATACAAAAGTCGCAGGCCTTCAGATATACGAAGAGATATACAATTACATAAAGAACGATGCGGCTACAATAACCAAGAGGATCTCGGGGGACCCAATGAAGGCTGATAAGGCAATTGCGGGAATTTTGGACTACGTTGGCAAAAAAGTATCGTATTCTAAAATGGCGAGGAACAGTGGTATGAATAAGGCCACGCTCATAGATTATTTTGGGAGGCTGGAAAATTCTTTCGTTTTTCTTAATATTGGCGGGGTTAAAATTACGGAGACAGGTCTACTAGAATCAAAGGTAAAAAAGTTCTATTTTTCAGACGTGTTCATGCATTATTCTGCAGGAGCTGCAAAAGCAGGAAAGACAGGAGATGTGTTCTCAAAAGAAGTAGTAAACTCTTCGAATGTAGGGACAATTGTTGAAGAGATAACTGCTGGACACCTCGTAAGGGTTAAAGAGCAGGATGGGATGAAACCCTACGAAACGTACCTGAAGTTTTATGACGTTGCGAACAGAGGCGAAATAGACTTTTTGTACAAGAGGGATAACAGCACCGTGTTAGGAATAGAAGTGAAATATCAGAATGATGCATCGGTGCAAGACATAAAAAAGGTCAAGAATATAGAAGAGTATCTGCTCTTGACAAAATCTTCTGAGGTTAGTAAAAGAGGAGAATGTCTAACCGTACCAATTGCTCTATTTCTCGTCATGCTGAAGAGCTCCAAATTTGACCTATGATTCCACTGCCTCAGCAAATATTTGGTAGTAGATTGAGTTTACGGGCAAGCCAGTAGTTTATGAAGATGTTGGGAGTTTTATTGCTTCCATCAAACTCCCAAGAAGATATTCGGTCAAGGCCTGACTCCTTAACAGTCACAGGATGGTTGACTTTCGGAATTGGTTAAATAAGGTTATTCGTTATATTTATATGAAACGAATATCGGAAGGAATAATGCTAACCATTCTAAACAGAGCAGCAAACGGTAATTATAGTACCAGGGAAATAATTCGGACAACCGGCTACTCTCCTAGTACTGTAATAAAATACATAGGGGAAATGGAAAAGAGGGACCTAATTGAAAGAGTTAGAGCCAAGAGAATGGGACCCGGAGGACCACCTTTATTGGTTAGACCCACCAGGAGAGGCATCGCTTGGACGGATGGAGAACTCGGTTCATTACTTCAGAAGCTACACAAGGACTACGGTGTAGTGTGGGGTCCAAGACGTACTTTCTCCTTTTGGGGAATTACCTTTTATGGTGCACCGGATGACTTGATTTAAATTCCTGATGAAATCAACAAAATTCGTCAGTATAGTCAGTGCAACTCTGAACGAAAAGGGAAATGTCCTGGAGCTGGTTGATAGGATTCAGAAAGCAACTAAGGACGTTCCGCACGAACTGATAATTGTTGATGACAACAGCTCGGATGGAACATTGCTCAGACGATGGATGAAATGATAGATTCCGTCATATTCTGCACGGGTTTGTGGCACAACCTATTCTACATTGGATGATCGTAGAATGGTATCCCACACCATACTGAAATGTACATTAGAGGAAGAACAGTCCATGTAGCTTCTCATCTCATGATCCGTTTGAATAATCATTTCACCATACTTCGGCGTTATTCCTTTCCACAAATTTCTTCAAAACCATAGACCAAAACCTCTTTAATGTCTCTTGCTCTTATTTTCCCCCTATCCATTCGTTTTCCGTTGTAGAGAAGAACACCGTAGTCGCTGTTGAATTTCGATATGTAATAATCCAGATTCCGAAAATCTTCGTCCTTCAAAACATTTGACGACTTAATTTCAATGGGGGTGCGCTTACCTTCCTTTTCGTACAGAGCATCCACCTCTCTTAAGCCTTCCCTCCAGTATCTCGGTATGCTGAGGGTCGAAATTACAAGAGTTTCGAAGATTTTTCCCTTGTCTAATGAAGGATAGTATGAAAGTGCAAGGGAAATGTCATACGGGTATACCTTCCGAAGCTTTCTGGACTCGGACATCGTTGAGGGTCTGTAATTTTTTACGACCCTAATCAACTTGGAAAACTCGAGCATGTAGACGTGCCTCTCAATCGTTTCCTTCCCTTTGGAGAGTGTCCTGCTTAGACTATCGAAATTCAGGGTCATTCCGGGTTCAGAAAAGAAAAGATTGACAAGGGAATTCAGTAAAGGAATATCGATTTTATCGAACTCGCTCACGAGATCTTGTCCCAGTATCTTCGAAACTACGCTCTCTCGAATGTATTCATAGATCCTGCTTTCGTCAACAACGTTAACGAGTTCGGGGAATGGCCTCCTGATATAGGAA
>JACWAC010000102.1 GCA_014874235.1 Thermoplasmatales archaeon | reverse complement strand
TGTCTCGCTTTCGAAGCAGTTTTCAGTTGATAGTCCAAACGAGCGCCATTTTTACGATTTTTTTTGGCTCTTCTCTGCGAGTGGCTCCAGTGAAAACTGTTTGATCGTGTAGTTTCGTGGTGAGGAGAAGGGCTTGAATTCCTTGCCGTTTCCCCTGTAGAACTTGCTGAAGAATTCCACATAGATCAACCTGGCTCCCTGAATACCCGGTTCAAATATAGCAATGACCAGGTTCAGGAGCTGGCCTATGATGAGGATTACGAATCCAACTATGATGAAGAGTATCGAGTGATAAAGTGAATGCCTGAAGAGATAGTCGAAGACATATGCCAGACCCACGGAGGCTAGCAGTATGCCTACAAGCCGAGTATATGACAAGATGTGGGAGATGATTGTGGTAATCTCTAGCAGCGCCTGAGCCTTTTCTGAATACACGACAAGTCCAAGCCCGGCTCCAAACATCGGATATGCAAGGAGGGATAGATGGTTGGTAACGGGGTTCAGGCCACTGGTTTTGTGGTATATTATCTCCAGTCCCAGAATCACTATGGCATAAGCGACCAGCAGCCAACCGATCTTGCCGTATGCCTCCCTCTTGTGCCCGTTGATAAAGTTTACCAGGAATCCGAATATCAGGCCAAGACTTACCATTGCCACCCCCGTATATCCCGCTATCAGGAGCAGCTTTCTAAGACCAAAGCTGCTGAGCACTTCGTAGTGCGGGTAAGTAGTCCAGCCAAAACTGCTTATGACTTCATGGTGGGGAATGGAAATAGGAAGAGGGAATCCAAAGTAGCCATCGAACAATATTCCGAGGGCTATTGCAATTATCGAACCAGGCAGCATTGCCTTCGCTAAGATTTTCAAACTCCGTCTGCTCATCATCATGAGAACGAATCTCGAAAGGAATTTTGGGATGTGTGACTTCTTCGGCGGGTGGTCCACCCTCCTGATCAGCCATAGCGAAATTATCAGGATTGTGACGCCGTAACCCACGTCACCTATCATGAGTCCGAAAAATATTGGAAAGATTAGTGCAAAAACGAGCGTTGGATCAAATTCGGTAGACTGAGGCAGGGAGTAAAAGCGAATGAAGAACTGAAATAGCCTCACGCTCCGCGGATTCTTCATGGAGGTAGGCGGCAATTCATCCGTCTCCACATCCTCAATAACAATCTGGTTGTCTGTGACCCGAGACAAGGCATTCTTCATATCCTCGAAATCCTCAGCTGGTACCCATCCCTCCAGTATGAGCGATGACTTAGTACCCGAAAGTTTAGAGGTTACGTCTATCTTCTTCAACTCTATATCAAGCTGCTCTCGTATGGCGGCAATGATTGCATAGTTCTCTCGAGAAATCTTCGCTATCTCTTTCCGGGTCCTGTTCAGATCCCCTGTAGATTCTTCTCTTTTCTTTAGTTCCAGGTCTAGATAGTCCTTGACTTTTCCCGAAGAAACGGGTACGGAAATGATATCAATTTTCTCGCTCTTTGTAAATTCTCCGAACTTGCTCTGTTCATACTTTGGAACTGCGGCGATTACGTCACCTTCTCCCGTGATCAAATAAATGTCCTTTAAAGTACCCAACTTTTCAAGGGTCGTGTCGTCATTATGGATGATGTAAGAAGAAATGTTCGCACTGGTGAGGTAACCCAAATCTCCGTCATAGAAGGATATCCTTTCCAGTGACCGAATCCTCTCATTGAGAAGTTTGATTAACGAAAGTGATGCTCCTTCCTCCTCTTTGAGAAGCTTCACTCTATCGTACAGATCGATCCGTTCTGCAGCCTCGACTAACTCCTTCACATTCTTGAAGAGTCTCTTCTCTTCCACTTCGTTGCTGTAAAGTGACATCTCGAGGTCTCTCGTCTTTCGAGCTAATTCGCTCAGCTTTGCATAGGACTCGCTCTGCGGTAGAGTTGAAACGAATTCTGAAGAGATTGATACTGGCTCAACCTGGAAGATGCCAAGGTCGTGAAGAGCGGAGAGGATTGCCTCCTCGTTCTGTCTTACCGAATATATCCTGACCTTCTTCATCTTCCTTGGTACGAGCATCTATTCTTTATTCTCCATCAGCAACTCTATCATTTTATCAACGATGTCTTGAGAAATTTTCTTGTCAAGTTTGCCAGCCCGTTCTGCGAATCTTTTCTTTATCTCTTCGATCTCGAGCGCGGTTAGCTCCATCTCTTTTTTCAGGAAATCATCGTAGTATTTCCTTGAGTCTTCTACAGCTTCAGAAACGATTTTCTTTGCTTCAGTTTCAGCATCTCTCACGATCTTTGAACCCTTCGCCCTTGCCTCTTCTATCCTATTTTGCGATACAATTTCTCTTTCCTTTATTGCTTTTAGTGTCTCTATTTCATCCGTCACGAAATAACCTCCATCACTATGATCAGGGCTAGAATGAACATGAGGACGTTGGCCAACAGAATCAGCCTCGTTACGAAGAAGAATTTTCTTTGCATCGGGTTTGCGAACCTATACACTCTCTTCCCCCCTCTCCTCTATTTTTCCCTTTATAACTTTGAGAGTTATGAACGTCTCTCTGTCGATCTCGTCCAGTTTCATCTTTATGTATGTTGCAGTCTCAGTCAGTCTAGGTATCAGCACGTTTTCTATGGAATTCGTTCTCCTCTTTGTCTTGTCAATCTCCATTAGCAGTCTTCTCATTGCTATCTCTTTTTCTGCTATGACGAGTAACCTGTTCAGAAGTTCCACGAAGTTTTCCCTCGTCTCCATTAGGGACGTGGGGAGGGAGATCATCTCGTAGAGCTGGTCCATGAAGCTATGCTGTTTTGCCATTGTGACCTGAGGTATCTTCACACCCATTACGTTCTTCGAATTCACTTCGACTTCCAGTCCGGGTTGGAAAAATGCTGTGTTCTCTATTATGAGTTTTCCAGAGAAAATTTCAGCAAGTCTTTCACTCGTTACAGATTTTTCGATGAGTTCACTAACGTTCCCCTTCAGCCCCTTGACTTCCCTGGAAATGGAGAAGAATTCCATGATCAAGGCAGATCGCTTCAGCTTGAGTAAGTCCAATCCTCTCTTAGCCAGCTTGATCCTTCCCTTTGTCTTTAGGAGTTCCATCCTCGTTGGGCGAACGTTGGCTGTTTCCAACTCATTTCCCCCATTTTCCGTACTTCTCTATGAATTCTCTCTTCACTCTCTTCATTTCCCTCTCCGGTAGCCTGGAAAGAATGTCCCACCCTATCTCCATCGTTTTTTCTATTGACCTATCTTCGTTGAATCCCTGGTTTACGAACTTATCCTCAAACAGATTTGCAAAATCCAGGTACAGCTTGTCTTCTTTACCCAGCGCCTCCGTTCCAACTATAGCGCTGAGGCTCTTCAGGTCCGTCCCTCTGCCATACGCCGAATACAACTGGTCTGCCACTCCCCTGTGGTCCTCCCTTGTCCTCCCCTTTCCAATTCCCTGGTTCATCAGCCTTGAAAGGGAAGGAAGGACGTTGATCGGCGGATAGATGCCTTTCCTGTGAAGCTCCCTGCTAACGAAAATCTGCCCCTCTGTGATGTACCCTGTGAGGTCAGGTATTGGATGGGTCATGTCATCGGAAGGCATCGTCAGGATCGGCAGTTGCGTTATCGAACCGTTCCTTCCCCTGATCTTTCCCGCCCTCTCATAGATCGTAGATAGGTCTGTATACATGTATCCGGGATAGCCTCTTCTCCCCGGCACTTCCTCTCTCGCCGAAGATATTTCCCGTAGAGACTCGCAGTAAGATGTGATGTCAGACAGGATGACCAGTACGTGCATGCCCTTCTCGTATGCGAGATACTCCGCAGCAGTCAGCGCTACCCTCGGGAGTATGATCCTCTCCATCGACGGACTTGATGCTAGGTTAAGGAAGAGGACGGACCGCATAAGGGCACCCGTCTTTCTGAACTCATCTATGAAAAAGTTGGCTTCTTCTGATGTAATTCCCATTGCTCCGAAGATTATGGAGAACCCCTCTGACGAACTCAACACCTTAGCCTGTCTCGCTATCTGTGCTGCGATCCTGTTGTGCGGAAGACCCGATCCAGAAAAGATTGGCAATTTTTGACCCCTCACCAGGGTATTCATAAGGTCTATTGTAGAAATTCCCGTCTGGATGAATTCGGATGGTTCCTCTCTCGAGTATGGGTTTATTGCGTTACCGACTATCTCGACCTTTTCCGAAGAGATTATGGAACTCATTCCGTCGGTCGGCTCTCCAAGTCCGTTGAAGATCCTCCCGATCATTTCATCGGATACTGGAATCCTTGCTATCTCTCCCCTGAAGCGAACCGAGGTGCTCGCAGTATCCAGGCCAGTAGTCGACCCAAATATCTGCACCACCGCCTTCCCCTTCATCGTATCTAGGACTTGGCCTTCCCTTACCTCGCCGTTTCCCAGAGTGATCTCTACCATTTCATTGTAGCCGACGTTGTCGACTTTTTCAACGAACAATAGGGGGCCGGCTATCTTCGAAACAGTCTTGTAC
>JACWAC010000016.1 GCA_014874235.1 Thermoplasmatales archaeon | reverse complement strand
ACTGCGTCTAATTATCAGTTCATCGAGAAAGACCATATCCAGACCCGTCAAGTCACTCAGAGGTCGAATTATAATCTATGAAATCTTCCCACTTTCATTCAGAGAATTCCTCTATTTCAAGGGCACAAAAATGGAGAAAACTACCGCGGCAAAGGGGAAAATAGAGCGTGACTTCGAAGAATTTCTTAAGTTCGGGGGTTTCCCAGAAATCGCATTGACAACTAATCATACTGACAAGGTGCGAATATTGGATTCTTATTTTCGTGATATCATTGGACTGGATGCTGCAGAAATGTCTGGACAGAATGTAACTTTGGTTGAAATGTTCAGTAAATACGTAATTCAAACAACTTACTTCTCTGCATCTAAGTGTCTGAATTTTCTTAAGACGATTGGTTTTAATGTAGGTAAAGAGAAGATTTTAGAGCTTGAAAAATACTCAGAAAGTAGTTACATTTTTAATTTTATGACGGTTTTTTCTAGAAATATTAAAGATAGGTCTCAATATCCCCGTAAGGCACTAGCTGGAGACAGTGGGTTTTATTATGCCAACACTGCCAGGACCGACATCGGAAAGCTCTATGAAAATGTGGTAAGTCTCGAACTCAGACGAAGGTTATCCGAAGATGAAAGACTTCATTATTGGAAAAACAAGTCTGGTGATGAGTGCGACTTCGTTCTGCTGAAGGGATTGAATGCCGATAAGATAGTACAGGTAGTTTACGATTTGAACTCTTCAAACATCGTAAGAGAGAAGCGCGGAATCTTGAAATGTGCTGTTGAACTCAATCCAAATTCGACTCTAATAATAAATGGGAACATTAAGAAAGTAGAAGAAGAGAACGGAATCAGAATAGAGTACATACCAATTGTCGATTGGTTATTGAACAACACAAAGTGAGACGGGAGAATCTAACCGTACAAGTCAGACAACGGGCTTGTCGGGATTTGGACCCGAATTAGAAGCTCCGGAGGCTTCTGTGCTGTCCAGGTTACACTACAAGCCCATCACGTCAATTGCGTAAAAGACTTTACTATAAAAAAGATCACGTAGAGATATCTATGGATTTAACCAAGCTCAGAAGCGAAATTCTGAAAGAATTGAATTTGAGTTCCCCTAATTCTGGAATATATGCAGGAGGGTGGGTTAAGAAACCTTCTGGTAAGAAAGTTGAGTCGACGAGCCCGATAGATGGCAATAATATAGCCACCATCTTGACGGGCTCCAAGGAAGATTACGAATTAGCCGTTAAGAAGGCGGAGAAAACATTGGTTGAATGGCTAAAACTTACACCCCCGCAACGTGGAGAACTAATCAGACTTATTGGCAACGAGCTCAGAAAACAAAAGAAAAAACTTGGAAAGATCGTTTCACTAGAGACTGGAAAAACAACTGTCGAGGGAGAAGGAGAGATCCAGGAGATGATCGATATTGCAGACTTTGCAGTTGGACTATCAAGACAACTGCATGGGCTCCAAATGGCCAGCGAAAGACTCGACCACAGGATGTACGAACAGTATCTTCCACTTGGCATTATCGGAGTGATTACCTCATTTAATTTCCCGTCTTCCGTTTGGTCGTGGAATTCATTCATCGCGGCAGTGGTTGGAGATGTTGTGATATGGAAACCTTCATCAAAAGCAATTCTTACTGCAATCTCTGTGATGAAAATCGTGACTAAAGTTATCAAGGAGAATAACTATCCTGAGATATTCACACTCGTTTCGGGAAGCGGGGGAGAGATAGGAAATTTAATGTCTGCTGACCCTCGAGTCAAACTGATTTCCTTTACGGGCTCCGTAAAATCCGGAAGGGTTGTGAGCGAAACGGTAGCGAAAAGGTTCGGTAAAACCATTTTGGAGCTGGGAGGAAACAACGCCTCCATAGTGTCCTCAAGGGCCAACCTAAGCCTATCTCTTAAGGGAGTTGCGTTTGGGGCAATGGCTACTGCGGGCCAGAGATGCACTACCACTAGAAGGATAATTGTGGATGAAAAGATCTACGGGGAATTTGTTTCAAAATTGAAAGGAATATACACCAAAGTCAAGGTTGGAAACCCGAGAGATGATGGAGTTCTTGTTGGTCCACTGATCGATGGAGGCGCGGTGAAGAATTTCACGACAGCAGTGGAAAGAGCTAAAAAAGAAGGAGGAAAGGTATTGGTGGGAGGAAAACGGGCCACTATAAAGGGGCTCGACGGAGGGTTCTATGTGCAACCCACAGTAATTGAAATGCCGAAAGTCACTCCTATAACTTGTGAGGAGACGTTTGCGCCCATCCTTTATGTCTTCAAATACAAAACACTTGACGAGGCAATAAAAATACACAACTCCGTTCCTCAAGGTTTATCGTCGAGCATCTACACCAACGACTTGATGGAGGAAGAGCAATTTCTCTCATCTCTGGGAAGCGACTGTGGTCTTGCAAATGTAAACACAGCCACTGCAGGAGCAGAAATTGGCGGTGCATTTGGTGGAGAGAAAGATACGGGAGGAGGCAGAGAGAGCGGCAGCGATGCCTGGAAGAATTACGCAAGAAGGCAGACAGTCACAATAAATTGGGGGAAAGACATTCCACTAGCCCAGGGAGTTAAATTCGACATTTAACACTCTCCTTTCATTTATGCTCACTCAAAAGATTGAATACCAAATCCTAAATCTGCAACGGTGAAAGGGACCATACAGACGGATCCTATCGATGCATCTGCTATACTCAGAACACGCAACCTGGAAATTGGTTCTTCAGTTGTCTTTGAAGGGATAGTGAGAAAGACGGAATCTACTAAGGAACTGGCTCACCTTTTTTACGAATCAGACGAAAAGCTCGCAGAGGAAGAACTTAACAAAATCCTCAAGGAGGCTCACACGAAGTTCAATCTGATTGATGCTTTCGCCGTGCATAGAGTAGGAGTGGTCGAGCCAGGAGAGGTCTCGCTGCTTGTGGCAGTATACTCTTCTCACAGAAGAGAAGCCTTCGAAGCGTGTAGCTACATCGTTGAGGCGATAAAGTCAGGACTGCCCATATGGAAAAAAGACCATTTTGCTGACGGATCGGAATCGTGGCACTGATTCTATTTATTCTCAAAGCTTCACAAAGTTTTTGATACCTGATTAGAATCGTGGAGACAGTGCTTTACGATACTTTTGGGAGACCGTTGAACAGCTTGAGGATCCAGGTAAATGCGTCGTGCAACTTCAAGTGTTTCTTCTGTCACATGGAAGGCACGGATGAAAATGCTTTGACGCTATCTCCAGAGGAGATAGAGAGAGTCGTGGCTATGGCAGCAGACAATGGAGTAAACAGGGTCAAGTTTACCGGTGGCGAACCGCTACTTAGAAAGGATATTGAAGATATTGTAAGGAGAACAAGGAAGCACGTATCTGGAGACATCTCGCTTACGACTAATGCTTTCTTCCTGAAGGAAAGAGCGGAGGGGTTGAAGGAAGCCGGCTTGAACAGAATCAACATCTCCATGCATTCCATTGAAAGAGAACACTTTGTTGAGATTACCAAAGTTGATGCGCTTGACGTAGTCGAAGAAGGTATCGATGCAGCGCTTGACGTGGGACTGTCGCCCATAAAAGTTAACTTTGTAGTTCTCAAAGGGGTCAATGTCCACCAGATTGGTTCAATGCTTGATTTCACGTCCAAGAAGGGTGCTATCCTGCAACTGATAGAATACGAAACGGGAAGGAGCGGAGAATCCGCTGGTTACTATCAGAAGTATCATTATGACATCAGGGTCATAGAGGACAAGATGCTTGGAATATCTACTAAGGTAGAATACAATTCGCTGCACAACAGGAAGAGGATTCACGTGTCAATGCCAGACGGGGGAGAGGGAGTTGTGGAGATCGTTAGACCGCAGAGGAACGCTGATTTCTGCAACCACTGTACAAGGATGAGAGTTACATCGAAGGGAGAGTTTCAAACGTGCCTGAACAGGCACGATCAACTCTTCAGTTTCAAGGGAAAGGATGATAACGAGATTTTCGATACATTTAGGGACGCTATGAAGTCTAGAGTCCCATATTGGAGGGAAAAGGATGAAGGTTCATATCAAGTATTACGCGAAATATCGTGACACCATTGGTAAGAGAGAAGAAGACCTAGAAGTTGAGGAGATGACTGTGAAAAGCCTCTTAGATTTGCTCCGGGGAAAATACCCAAGTCTGGGTGGGGATAAAACTTCACTACTTGCACTTAATAATAAGTTTCAAAGAGATGAAACGAAACTATCCGATGGAGACACCGTCTCAGTCTTTCCTCCGGTTAGCGGGGGATAGCTTTTTACCAGTCCTTTTATAACAAGTCATGGTGATGGATAGATATCTCAGCCAGATTGCGGTCAAAGAGATATTTCCTGCTGGTCAAAAAGTCATTGAATCTTCTTCTATCGTTGTTGTTGGTGTTGGTGGAATCGGTTCCGCCGTTGCGGAGATGCTGGTGAGGATGGGGATCAAGAACATTACCATAGTGGATGATGACCTCATAGAGAACAGCAACCTCAACAGGCAAGCGATGTTCAAGGAGAGTGACATAGGTCTCAAAAAGGTGGATGTGGCAAGGGCTGAACTGCTCAGAATTGATGAAGAGATTAGCATCAATGTAATAGATCAGAAACTGAGTTTCTATAATGCAGAAGACATCCTGTCGCAAGCTGATATAATCATGGATGGAACCGACAACTACAATGCAAGAAACGTTCTGAATGTCGTCTCTTTCAATCTGAAGAAACCCTGGATATTTTCGGCCGTAGAGGGAACATACGGTTATGTCAAAGCAATCATCCCTGGACGAACTTCGTGTCTCTCCTGCTTTGGCTATCCTGACAAAGGAGAAGGAATATCCTGCACCATACAGGGGGTTATCCCAAGCGCGGTCAGGGCGATAGCTTCAATTGCAGTCACCACGGCAGTCAAAGTCCTCCTTGAGAAAGAAATGACTGGCGATCTTTTGTATCTCGACGTCTGGAAACCCTCGCTGGAAATTATGTCAATCCCGAGAAACGATAGCTGCAAGGTGTGTGGTGAGAGGAGACTTTGAAATGAAAATGGTTCTCTGAAACTTCAGATTCATTGGCTATAGACTCTTTCATTATAGTGTGGCGCGTATCCTTATCTTCCAGTGAGTTCATGTTGAACTATTTGGTATGTCTTAAGCAAACGCTCCCGAACGCATCTATATTTTCAGGCAACCACTTCTTATTTGTTGAATACTCAGCTTCAATGTCGCCTTTGTGACCCAGACCTCAAGTCTCCAAACCAGCTATCGATATCTCTAAGTCGATAGATGGAGTCATAATTGCTTCCTTTTATTATGGTGATTATTAATTTAGCGTAAAACAACTTTTGTACGTCTCTAGTGCCATAACATGAAAATTTAATATTCTATCTCCCCATCTGGATGTAATGGTTGATCTTAACCTTGGGCCGTATGTACAGGACCAGATGAAACAAGCAGAGACTCTACAGAAGCAACTTGAGACCTTGCTGGCACAACAATACCAGTACGAAGTCAAGTCAAGAGAGGACAAGAAAACGCTGGAATACCTGAACAAGTCCAAATCTGACGACGAAATATACAGGGGAGTGGGAACTATACTGGTCAAGGTAAAGGATACAGATTCATTCAAGAAGGAAATAGAAGAAGATGTGGAAATTTCTGAAATGAGGTTAAAGACTATAAAAGAACAGGTCAATCAGCTGAACGCTAAGCTCAAAACGATAACAGAAGAAATTAACAAGCTGTACCAAAAGGGAAATGCAAAGAATTAAGGATATCTGTCCATGAGCATTGCATCTCCGAGACTGTAAAAATAGTACCTCTTTTCAATGGCCTCTCTGTAGGCAGACTTTATTCTTTCCTCTCCACCAAACGCATATACCAGGGAGAGAAGAGAACTTCTGGGAATGTGGAAATTGGTGACGAGATGTGTGACGCGCGAGTTGAATTTCCACCCAGGATATATGAAGATTCGTGTAGAGCCCTTGTATGGATTCATCTTGCCTGGATATGAAGATGTTTCGAGAGCCCTCATCACCGTAGTTCCCACCGCTACTAACTTTCCCCTTGCATTTTCCACCTCGGAAACAATATCGCTTCCGACCTCAATCTCCTCTTCGTCAACCACGTGTTCCCTGATGTTGTCGTCTCTTATCTCCTTGTAAGTTCCATATCCAACTTCCAACAGGACGTATCTGACCCTTACTCCCTTCTTGGTCAAAGATTCTAGCATCTCCTTGCTGAAGTGTAGACTGGCAGTTGGAGCAGCGACGGAGCCCGTTTCCACTCCAATTTCGTTCTGGTAATATTGATAGTCCTTTCTCTCTTTGATGTAAGGGGGGAGGGGAAGATGCCCGTTCCTTTCAATGTAGTCCCAGTCTATGTCACCGGTAATTCTTCTGAAACCGTTATTTTCGATCTCCACTTTTAAATTCTTTCCGGCTACGTCTATGACCTCTCCATCCTTCACCTTGCCCTTTATTAGTGTTGTGAATCCGCTGCCGCTTTTCTTCAGAAAATTTATTTCCAATTTACCTCCGGTCATTTTCTGCGCGTACACCAGGGAATGCCTGACTTTAGTCTTATTTAAGACGATCAAATCCCCCTTCGCCAGAATTTTTGTCAATTCAGGCAACTGGGAGTGAATCAACTCAGATTTTTCAAGAATCATGAGCCTACAATCGGATCTGATAGCAGGGGGTGTCTGCCTGATTAGCTGCTTCGGAAGTTCGTAATCATAGTTTGAGATGGAATACCTGTTTTTCATCACTTTCACCACACCAACCGGACAAGTCATTTCCTGTTGTTGTAATCGAGGCAGGTCAATACAAATTCTGCGTGGCTCCATACGAGTGGCGAAACTGAGAGTGCATCACCCGTGTATGGGTTCACCTGTTCAGAAAAAACACCGGAGGGCTGCCGGTGATCGACAACCCAGTTGACATACCCCATAGCCCTGTCCATTTGTCCCTTGCTGATGAAATATTCTGCGGCCCAGAGAGTAGTGATTATCCACGCATTGCCTGGAATGGACGGGTCCTCCTTAACCCTCTGGTAGGCATCTCCCTCATACCTGGCTATTCCACCAGTTTTTGGGACCGTCAATTTATCAATTATCGAACTGACGGTTGATTCCATTTTGGCATCGTCTGGATTCTTCATCCCAAATCTGGATAAGGAGAAAAGAGCTGAATCGACTGTATAGTCGGGTTTTCCGTTGATGATCGCTCTGGCATATCTTCCCTTCTCGGGAGAATAAAATCTCTTTTCGAATTCGACTTTCATTCTTTCCGCTGCATCGGAATAAAGGCCACTCTGTCTGTCTTCTCCAAGAAGAGAAGAAAAGTTGGCTGCCGCGGTAAGGGCAGCATAAGCTGTTGCGACGGTATAGGCATGAATCCCATACCTCTCTTCCCACAGATCAAACGATGGAAGTGGTAACCCCGTTTCATCCCTGAACTTAAGAATAAAATCAGCAGCCTTCTTGATAATTTGCTCGTTCATGTCTGAAATGAATTCCAGGTCGTTTACTCTCCTATGATAATTCCACAATGCCCATATGACCAGAGAAGTTTCATCCTCCTGTATCGGTAGATTTGCCTTTCCATCCAGCAACCTGGGAATCCAACTGCTGGCTATGCTGCCGTTCATGTTGTATTTGTGATGGAAGTAGCCGTCTGAAGCTATTACTTTGGCGGCGAACTGAAAAAATAATCGAGGTGGCCCGTAATGAGTGGAGTTTGTGAGCGCCCAGGCTGAAATTGCGGCATCTCTTGGCCATACGTAATAGTATCCGTCTCTATTGGACTTCAGTATCTCACTGTCACTCGATGCTGCAATCCCTCCTATTTCATTCATGTGACTCCTGATTATGAACAGTGATCTCTTGAACAGGGAGCCTAAATCGTTCTTCAGGTCGAATTCTTTTTTTGATGACCATAGTTTCCAGAAGTTGGCAGTCCTGTGCTCGATGTGCTTGAGGAGATGATAATCTATCTTCTTTCCTACTACTTCCTCCAGATTGCTCCCGCACAGGATGTAGTAGTAGAATTCGCGGTCAGAACCAGGATTTACATCTAGCGAGTGAGAAACAACCGAGTCCACTGAACCAATTGCAACGGGGTTCTTAGACAGGACCCCATCCTCCGCATCCTTCCACGTTCCTTCCAAATGCCCAAAATCCTTGACACCTATGGCATACGAATTGATGGATAAGTTGTTTTCATCCCTAGTAGTTGCAAGAAAATACCTCTTCCCTTTGTAATGGATTACAGAGTTTGTCTGTGGTTCATAGAAAGCAGTATCACCAATTCCACTTCCGTATATATCAAAATTCTGATGAAAAAATAGTGAGACTTTACGCGGACTTTGACCTGGGTTCTTTACAAGAATACGCTTTAGGAAAATGTCCTCGTATGGAAACACCATGTTAAAAATGCTAAACGAGAGCCCCTCGAAATCAAAATCCATTTCTCCGATGGCAGTATGATCAAGATAATCCATCTGCTTAAAAATGGTTTTATCCAGCCACCTAAAATTTCCATCCGCCATGATCCCAGTTCTGAATGGATGGCCTCCGTGATTTTCAGATTGAGCACGGGAATAATAAAAATCAACGAGATTCATGTCCTGATCAAATGTTACGAGCAGTCTTCCGTTTCCCAACGGAAGGAACCTTACCATATGGAGGTTAGTACGGCGTTGGTATTTATCGATTTTGTATGCAGGTAGACGTTCACCCTGTGCAAGAAATTTGCAATTCCCTTGACCGAAAAATAGTGCCGACCTAAAACAATAATCGAGTAGTTTGATGCATGCGTTGGAATTCTGCTTTGGACTTTAGATTCTCCTTTAATTTTGAAGTCGAATATGGCGAGGAATCAAATACAATCTTTGTATTAGCAAGCAGACGACGTCTTGACTCTGGGACATGAGATTGTCTTAATAGGAAGATTGATTGTTTATTTGTGAAATTCAAAGAAGAGTGGATTATATCGAATGGTAATGGTTATTACTCTTCTTCTACCATATCTTCCACAAACACCAGGTCATATCACGGCCTATTCGTATCCCTTGACCCCGATTTTTCCAGGACCGTTCTTCTGTCAAAGATCTGGGAAGAGGTTGAACTTAATGAAAAGAAGTACTACCTCGACACCAACTTATTTGGAGATGTGCTCCACCCAAACGGTTACGCTAACCTAAAGCGGTTCGAGCTATTCCCGATTCCCACATTCTCCTATCAGTTAGGAAGCACCATCGTAAACAAGGAATATTTCTGGCACCCCTCAAGGAACAATCTGTTCGTCAAGTACTCAGTTTCCGGTCCACCTCCCGATCGCGTAAAGTTGGTTCCGCTCACTGGACTCAGGAAAGCGGGTTCAATGAACACCTTCGGGACTTATGCCTCAAAATATGACGGATACCTTAAAATTGAACGCGAAGGTAAGACCGTATACTTATGGGGGGGAGATGCCTTCGAGCAACGGGAAGAATGGTACAGAAATTTTAACTACGTTATAGAAAAAGAGAGGGGTTACGGTTACACTGAAGATCTCTATTCACCTGGCTACTTCACTTTTAGCGGAATGGAAGAATTTGTTGTTCAAATTTCCGATGGAGCCGATAGCGTAGATGCCAAAGTGGCCAGGAGAGGGTTCTTGGACAGAATCACTCCTGCATTTAACAGAAATGAATTCCCTGATCGCTTCCGGCAGGTTTCCGATATGTTCGTCGCCGGGAAAGACATCCTTGCTGGATTTCCGTGGTTCGGAGCGTGGTCGAGGGACACTTTCGTTTCCATTCCCGGCCTTTTACTGGTGAAGGGGAAATTTGAACTAGCAAAGAACATACTAGAGAATTATGCTGAGAGGTATCCCGATGGAAAATTTTCAAATTATGTAGGAGG
The DNA here is from genome assembly GCA_014874235.1 of Thermoplasmatales archaeon. Taxonomy (GTDB): domain Archaea; phylum Thermoplasmatota; class Thermoplasmata; order Thermoplasmatales. Next base: position 3,940 of record JACWAC010000016.1, on the reverse strand, counting down.
AACGCTCACCCCAGCCGACTCCCCACTGTGGTACATTTATGCAGTCAAAAAATACCTGGACTATACGAGTGATCTCCTCTTCCTCAAAAGAATCCTGAACTACTGCACTTCCATCGTTCTTAACTACATCAACGGATACAACGGCATCGAGATTATAGAAGGACTGGTTTCCTCTCCTGCTGGCACAACCTGGATGGACGCATTCTGTGATGGGGAATTCCAGACACCCAGGGAAGGGATGGCGGTAGAAGTGAACGCTCTATGGCACAACGCACTCCAATCCCTCAGGGAATTTTACCACAGACTTAACTCAGAGTTTCCTACCGAAATGGAGGAGCTGATTTCAGCGTCAAGGAAGAGATTCCAGGAAGTCTTTGTTTCGAATAAGACAGTAAAGGACGTTGCAGAACCTGACGATCTTTCCGTCAGGCCGAATATGTTGCTGGCATTTTCGCTTCCCTTCCCCGTGATCAAGAATTTTAAGTTGTTCAGAAAGAGCATAGTAGACCTTGTGACACCATACGGTCTCAGGACGCTCTCCCCGTCTGATCCAAGATTCTCATCGCTCTACTCGGGTGACCAGTGCAGTAGAGATAGAGCTTACCATAATGGAACCATCTGGCCTTGGCTCGTTGGACCCTACATAACGGCATCCGTCCGCTCTGGAATAGACAAGGGCCAGTTGAAGGATTTCTTTGCTCCATTGCTGACTATGAATTATGTACCAGAAATTTTTGATGGTTTCCTGCCGGGTGAGCCAAGAGGGTGTATTGTTCAGGCCTGGAGTTATGGCGAAATCCTCAGAGCGTTCGTAGAGGATCTGAGGTGAAATATGAAGATAGCGGTGCTTGGTTGGGAGCTGCCTCCAGCCTTCTCCGGCGGATTGGGTATCCATACAATAAACCTCTTCACAACTCTGTCTCGGGTGGAAGAGGTAATGGTATATGTGCCGGACTTCCCAAACCTAGACCAAAGCTACCCTTTCGAAGTCACGCGAGTTAAGGCTGGTCCCTTAGGTAGCCCGTATTCGGTAAACAGAGACTTCTATGATATGGTACTTGAATACAACAAGGGAATTGTGGAAGCGTTTAGACCGAATGTGGACGTGATTCATGCGCACGATTGGATCACCGTACCTGCTGCAATCGTGCTCAAGCGAAAGTACAACATCCCGATAGTTGTAACTTTTCACAGTACCGAATACGATAGGTCCGGCAACTTCAACCCCCAGGAAAGGATCATGTCGATAGAGAGGGAGGGTTACACTTCGGCCGACAAGATCATCACGGTTTCCGCATACACGGATAAGATTCTGAGGGTGCTGTACGGAGGTGGGGGTAAAACTTCGGTCATATACAACGGCGTTAGCTCCACGATGTTCTCCAATGTGAGGAAGAGCTACAATTCGAGCGGCAGAGTCCTCTACTTTGGCAGGGTGACATCGCAGAAGGGACCCGTATTTTTCGTACAACTGGCGAGGAAAGTGCTGGAAACTTACGGTGAAGCAAGATTTGTATTAGCGGGAACGGGCGATCAGATTGGCGAGATAACCGACGCTGTGAATAAGTTTGGTTTGGAAAACAATTTTGAGTTGACAGGTTTCGTGAACGATGAATCTGCACTTAAACTTTACAGGGATAGCGATGTATTTGTACTCCCAGCAGTATCAGAACCCTTCGGGATGACGGTGCTGGAATCGATGTCATCCGGTACTCCGACAGTAATAAGCAAAACTACGGGTGTGGGGGAGACTCTCTTTAATGCTCTTAAGTGCGACTTCTGGGATACGGATAGAATGAGCGAGTATGTTGGAGCCATTTTACGGCACAAGGCCCTTAGGGAGGTTATTGGACGGAGGGGAAGAATTGAAGCGCTGAATTTCAGTTGGGAAAAAACCGCCCTGAAAACTCTGGAGGTGTATAAGTCCATATGAAGAGGATAGTCTTTTTCTTCGAGGTCCATCAGCCAAGGAGGATAAGGAAATTTAGTGTCAGGGATATCGGCAAAAATCGCGATTACTTCTGGGATGCCAAGAATCTAGAGATTATCGATAGGGTCGCGGAGAAGTGCTATCTTCCGGCCACGCAAGCACTGATCGATGGAAATATCAAAACGTCTATATCAATTTCAGGTGTCTTACTGGAAAGTCTGGTCAAGAACAGGAGCGATGTGGTAGAAAAGTTCAAAGAGTATTTCCAGAAAACTGGAGGAGAACCAGTAGTCGAAACGTACTATCACAGCCTGTCTTCCATCTGGAATGAAAGAGAATTCAGGCAACAGGTAGAAAAAGACAGCAAAATGACCGAAACCGTTTTTGGAAAGACACCAACGACATTCAGGAATTCAGAGCTAATTTATCGAGACGATTTGGCTGCCGTTGTGGGGGGCATGGGTTACAGAAATATTATCACAGAGGGGACAGACGCATTGATTTCCTCCCACAGTCCTAATTACATATATTCAAGTAAATATGGACAGAACCTCCTGTTGAGAAACTACAGACTAAGTGACGACATATCCTTTAGATTCTCAAATCATTCGTGGACAGAATTCCCTCTATTTGCTGACAAATATGCAAGATGGTTGGAGGAAACTCCCGGGGACATAATAAACCTCTTCATGGACTATGAAACGTTTGGCGAGCATCAATGGAGGGAAACGGGAATTTTTGAATTCCTTGCTCGGTTACCGGAAGAAGTGAGGAAGAGGGGAATGGAATTTTCCACGATTTCTGAGGTGGGAGAGTTGCTTGAGCCCAAGGCTACACTATCGATACCGAACTATATTTCGTGGGCAGACTTCTCCCGAGACCTTAGTGCCTGGCTAGGAAACGACATGCAGAGGGATGCCTTTGAAGACTTGAAGTCGTTCGAAAACTGCAGAGACGTTGAGATATGGAGGTATCTCCAGACTTCTGATCATCTTTATTATATGTCCCTGGCAAATGTACAGGACCAGGAGGTGCACGCATACTTCAACCCATACGGTTCCCCTTTTGATGCATATATCCACTACAAGAACGTGATGGAAGACATGAGGATAAGGTGTTTTGGAGAAAATTTCAAAAAGAAAAAGTAATATCAGTCGTGAAAATTACCTTCACAGGGCTCGTGGTCTAGTGGTTATGACATCGCTCTCACACAGCGAAGGCCGCCGGTTCAAATCCGGCCGAGCCCATTCAAGATATAGCTTCTTTCTCTGGTGCCAGATAGGTTCCTGGAGCCCCGTAGTAAGTTATAACAACACCTTGAAGTGGGTGTTTTCATAATCGAAAGTTAATACTACCGACGAAGAGACATTTATGCCAGCTATGTTCTTAACTTGGCTCGAATTTTGATACGGGTTGGCATTGTAGATCATTATGAAGTAATTTTGAGGGGGCAAGTTTTCAGATGGTGGAGTAATGTTGGCAGATACGTTTCCCGAAGCGGTGTTGCCACTGGACCACAAGGAGTAGCTGGGATTTGTGATCAACGATTTATAAATCGACACCGAACTGTACTGGTTTTCGTCCATCACTAAAAAGTAGACACTTTCATTTGAGGCAAACGTGCCGTTGATGTGGATGTTCGTCATATTAGACTGCAGCGTGAATGCCCATACCAAAAAACCCTGTCCTGCAAGGTTCAAAGTCTCTTTACCTATGAGGGTCTGCGATTCCTTTGTGAGAGTCGTGTAAGTTGTGTAGGGTATTCGGGACATGACGAATAAAACCACGATAATAACTACGACTAAGGTGCCCACGGTTAAAAGACCATTTCCAGAAAACCTTTTAAAAACCTTTCTCTGGTCTGTCAGCAGTCCCTGATTTTCCCTCACTGGCCTGTGATTTTAAATTACTATTTCAAATTTAAGGATTTTTGTATTGGAATCAACTTCGACTACCATTCTTTAATACGTCTCCCACTCTGTAGATAATTGTACCAAACAGGTTTTATAT
>JACWAC010000101.1 GCA_014874235.1 Thermoplasmatales archaeon | reverse complement strand
TGGTCATGATCCTCATGACGTCATCAGACGGATAATACCCCTCCGTGTAGTTCTTTACGGCCCCCAACTGTTGAACATCATTACAGGGTATCTCTAAACTGCTGAGAAGGAAGCAGGATCAAAGTAAATCTGACAAGCTTATAATGGCAAAATAAATAACAAAGTCCTTATTAACCTACGATTTGATTGAATGAAAGTCAGCGGTTGAGGAGATTTGCATTTCATTCCCCCAAGTATTATCTGGCACTGCCGCTAATCGTATTACTGATACCCCTCTTCTATTTTTCCTCCCACGACTTAAGATTTACAATAGTATATTCTCTTTCAATTGCAAGCATCATCATCTGGGACTCAGTCTCTCCGAGGCTCTTCAAGTTTAAGTTCCCTCCTCAGAGGGTACTCTTCCTGAACCTGGTGAGCATGTACCTCTCCATAGTCTTCTATTTCATTGTCATAGCCATCCATTTCCTGAGACCTCCCATTGCACTTCTTGTTGCCGTAACCATAATACCTTTTTTGAGGACGATGGTCTACATCACATTCACAAACAGAAACGCGATCCTGATACACACCCTTGCAATTTCATTCTCTATCTTCTTTTCAATCTACATAGTGCTGATAGATCCAAAGTACACAATCTACATAGCCCCACTGATTCTCTCTTCAATCGTTTATGCACTCGTTTCCCATCTGTTTATCAAGCTGTCCGTTTCAAAGTTCGTAAAAGAATTCAGTACGGACCCTATCAAGATCCTTAGGGAGTTTGTCAACACAGTAACGGCTGACATATCGTACAACGTGATTCTGAAGAATTTCTTCGAGGATATGTATACAACTCTCGCACCACGTGAAATTTCCCTGATAAGGTTTAAGTCTGATGCCCAGAATTTCACGATGGTGTTCCCATATGTTCACCCAGGACCACTGGGAGACCTGGGCAGTTCCAACATAACTGCAAAACTACAGAGAAAACACGAGGATCAGAAGCTTCTGGTATTTCACACCACCACTACTCACGACGACAACTGCGCGGGGGACTCGGAAATGGAAAAGATATCGAAGGTCCTCGGCGAGCACGGAAAAGAGTATGGCTACAGTTACGAACCTTATATCGGTGAGCACTTGACCTTCCTTCCCCTGGGGGAAGGAGGCATATTCTTTCTTTCCCCCGACGAACCGAGATTTGACGATGTTAAGATAAGTGAGGGAAGGAGAATAGTCAGGAAGGCGAAGTCTTTGGGTCTGAAGTGGGCAGTAGCTGTCGACCAGCACAACAACAATATGGATGAGCCAAAGGAGCTTGCAGACGTCACTTATCTGCTGAAAGAGGTAGAGCATGCGGTGAAGGGAAGAAAAAACAAGAAATCACTTCTGGTCGCGCATAGCAGAGCAGTTCCGGAATTCAAAGACTTGGGCCCGGGCGGAATCTCTTTTGTCTCTGCCACTTCTGGATCAAAGAAAATGGCGATCATACTAATGGACGGAAACAACATGGAATTTGCACTGAGGCAGAAGGTCGAGAACTCCCTACAAGGGTATGATAAGATACTGGTGTGCACAACAGACAACCACGTAGTCAACACCAATGGTCTCAACGTAAATCCGGTCGGAAGATTTTCGGATCACGATGAGATCGTGAAGATTGTGAAGAGACTCGAGAGTGAAACTTCGGACACAAAAGAAGCGAAGATAGAGTATGTGAAGAGAGACATCTGGCTGAAGGTAGCAGGAGAGAATCAGTGGGAAAAGCTCAATTCTGTGATAAAGAGTTCCGCAAACAGGGCCAAGGTGTTGAGCGTCGCAACCATCATCTTTTCCATCGCGCTCTCCTTGATAATTTTCAGAATACTTAACTGACCAGAATCCTCTTGAACCGTAAAATTTCTTGGGTTAGATGGGAGTCCTCACATTTTAATAAATTGTCCGTATTGAGGCACAGTGGGAAGTTTAATCATTGCTGAGAAGGCAAACGTTGCGCTAAGAATTGCAACTTCGCTTAGCGACGGGAAGGTGAACCGGGTAAAAGTTGGCTCCTCGACAATACTCAGGTTTCAGAGAGGAGATAGAGAGTATTCTGTCCTTTCTCTGAGGGGGCACATCATAGAATTGGACTACCCAAAGGAACTGAGCAGCTGGAGAATTGACAACCTGAAAGAACTGATCCGGGCCAGTCCGATAGAAAATATCAAGGTGCGAGGACTCGACTATACGTTAAAAAAACTTGATCAGGAAAATTCTGAGGTAATAGTGGCGACAGACTATGATAGAGAGGGGGAACTCATTGGAGTCGAAACGTTACGATTAATGGAAAGAACTGATGGCATTAGAAGGGCGCGGTTCAGTGCACTGACGAAGTATGATCTCATTCAGTCGTTTGAAAACTTGGCCGAGGTTGACTACAATCTTGCTGGTTCGGCAGAAGCGAGAGGAGTCATCGATCTAATGTGGGGAGCGGCGCTCACTAGATTCTTCAGTGTTACCACAAAGAGATTGGGGGGAGAGTTTATCTCGGTTGGAAGGGTGCAGAGTCCTACCCTGACCATTCTTGTGGAAAGAGAGACAGAAATACGTGAGTTCGTACCGGAAAAGTATTACGAGCTTAGCATAGTTGTAAATGGAGTGAAATTCAACTATGACGGAAATCCGATCAAAAACAAGGAGGAAGCAGAACGATTGCTTCAAATCCTGAGCAACAGCAATAGCCTCGTAGTGAAAGACAAAAATGACAAAGAGAGAAAGATTTACAGACCGATTCCGTTTTCAACCACAGAATTTCTGAGAGATGCCAATCGACTGGGAGTTTCGGTGGAACGTGCTATGGCTATCGCTGAGACGCTCTATCAGCACGGCAAGATATCCTATCCCAGAACTGACAACACAGTCTACCCCAGAACACTGAGCATCAAATCCATCCTTTCGAATCTTTCCGATTCCTATCTGAAGCGAGAAGTGGAGCATCTGATTGATCACAGCAAACTCTCTCCCTCTCGGGGCAGGATAGAGACAACAGACCACCCGCCAATATATCCAACCTCCTCACTCAAAAAGAGCGAACTGAAGGGAGATTATTTCAAGATATACGATCTCGTTGCCAGGAGGTTCATGGCAACGGTCGCAGAGAACGCAGACATTCTCGATACGGAGTATGCGGTGGAAGCGGCAGGGTTGAGATTTGTCTATACGGCTTCAAAGGCAGTGAACAGAGGATGGATGGAATACTATCCAATCGTCTATTATCAGGAAAAGAAAAACCCCGAATTGACTGCAGGAGATGAGATCGGGTTCACTGAACCGAAGATTGACGAGAAGCAAACCAACCCTCCTCCAAGGTTTTCACAGGGTTCTTTGCTGGAGAAAATGGAGAAGGAACTCCTGGGAACGAAGAGCACAAGGCACGAAATCATTCAGAAACTTTACGATCGAGGCTTCATAGAAGGTAATCCGATCAGAGTAAAACCGCTCGGAATGGCGATGGGCGAATCCCTTATTCTCAACTCTGAAGCGGTTGCAAGACCTGAGATGACCGCGAAACTGGAACAGGAGATGGACCAGATTGCAGGTGGAACCAAGAAGAAGGAAGAAGTTGTAGCAGATAGCAGGACAATACTTGCAGGACTTTTAGATGATCTGATTAACAAATCTGACAAGATAAATGAAAAGTTTTACGAGACACTCAGACTCGAGAAGGTCGTAGGAAAGTGTCCAAAATGCGGGTCTGATCTCATCATTGATTACAAGGACAACTCCAGGTTCATAAGATGCTCGGGGCCATCGAATGACTTTTTCCAGTTCCTGCCGAGAACTGGGAAGATTGAGGTCACAGACGAAAAGTGTCCGGTCTGCGGTCTATTCTTGATCAAAGTAATCAGGAGGGGAGAAAGACCTGAGACCAGATGCGTCGACAACAGGTGTTCCTACAATACTAGCAGAGAAAACTTTGGCAAGTGCCCTTCGGACGGGGGGAATTTAGTCCTGAGAAGGAGCAAGATGTCCACTCGTTTCATAGGCTGTTCTAATTATCCCAATTGTAAAGTGACCCTTTCAATTCCGCAGAAGGGGGACATAATTCCGACTAACAGGAAGTGCGATGTCGATGATTTTCCGATCGCTATTTTCCAGTACGGGAAGAACCAGATCGAACAGTGCCTTAACCCCAAGTGCAAGAGCAGGACCGACAGTCAGCACTGAAATTTCTAGGAAAATTGCCCTACCTGACAAATCAAGCGGAACCAGGAACTAGAATTCATCTGGAATTCCGTGTCGTATGCCGATAGGAAGGAGTTGACCAGAAGGTGAGTCATCGGTAGGTGGACAGTAAATCGATTGCTGGGAAGCATCACTATAGTCTCTCCTCCAACTGAAGTGCTGATTTTGAGGTTTGATAGACCCCATGTGTCGTATAACATTCAAAAATAGCGGACTTGCAATCTCCACGAATTTTACAATTTCCACAGTAAACAAGACAGAAAAATATAAATATAAAGTATGACATATTGATGCCATATAACAGACAACTGTCATACGGTGAAAAAATGTTCCTAAAAAGAATTGAGATGGAGAATTTCAAGTCATTTGGAAGAAAGACAGT
>JACWAC010000100.1 GCA_014874235.1 Thermoplasmatales archaeon | reverse complement strand
GTCGTAATCGTGGGGAAAGAAGAGGGAAAAAACGCAATTATTTCTGTATCGAACAAGGATGGACTAGAAAGGGTTGGAAATTTTTTGATATCGAACAATTTCACGATCTTCGGCACATCGGGAACTAAATCGTTTCTCGAAAACAAGGGCATTAGGTGTGAAAGCGTTGAAAAACTTACTGGAAATCCCGAGATTCTTGGAGGGAGGGTCAAGACTCTCTCTGCCTCTCTTCTCGCAGGCATCCTTGCAAAAGAAAGGTCTGACGAAGATCTCAAAACATTCGGATACCTCCCAATAGACCTCATTTACGTAGAACTCTACGATTTCATCGGATCTTTTCTGAAGGGAGTACAAGATTTGGTCGAATTCATCGATATAGGGGGGATAACGATGCTCCGTGCTGCCGCAAAGAATTTCCACAGGGTTATCGTTGCTCCTGGAAGACTGGCAATGGAGCGTGTTATGGAAAATATGGAGGACGGAGAAGTTACACTGGAGCTCAGAAAATCACTTGCCGCAGAAACGTTCAGACTGACTTCTCTATATGACCACTCAATCTCGCAATGGCTTGGGGAAGGAGGGAACATCTTCACTACTGGGGGAATGGAATTTACGAGACTGCGATATGGTGAGAATCCGCATCAGTTAGCTCATAGTTATTCCCTATATCCTCCTTTTTTCGAAGTCTTGAAGACCGGCAAAGAAGTGAGTTTCAACAACATCATCGATGCCTGGGCAGCATGGGAACTTTCGTTGAGGCTTGGGAAGGATTCCAGTGTGGTTGTCAAGCACGCTGCTCCCTGCGGGGCTGCCACAGGGAGAGACTCTGTCGAGCGGGCCTACGAATCGGATTCTATTTCTGCATATGGGGGAATACTGGCCCACAACGGAGACATCGACTCTGGCCATGCCTCATTTCTAAAGGACAAATATCTAGAAGTCGTAATAGCCAAAGACTTTGAAAAAGATGCTTTCACCCAACTTGACAAAAAGAAAAATCTGAGGCTCCTGAGGGGGAGGGAGGACGTCTATAATGTACCCGACATTCGAAGTGCGGGTAACATTCTCTTAGTACAAGAGTGGAACAAGGGATCAAACCCTGGAATCGAAATAAGGTGCGGCTCGGCGAGCGAAGAGATCATGAAGGACATCAGGTTCGGATGGGCGGTTGTGAAATCCATCAAGAGTAATGCAGTCGCTATTGTAGGTGGGGGTTGGCTCTTGTCATCTGGAGGAGGTCAACCGAATAGGGTCGATTCTGTCAAGATCGCTTTGAATAAGGCAAAAGATCTGGGCAGACTGAGCTCGTCATCGGTCCTCATATCGGACGGGTTTTTCCCGTTTGCCGACTCCATAGAACTGATTGAAAAGAATGGCGTAAAGAACATAGCCGCTCCGATGGGCTCAATCAGGGACGAAGAAGTGCTCGATTACGCAAAGAGGAATGATCTGACTTTCGTAGAAGTCAAGGAAAGGGCGTTCAGGCACTGACCTAGGCTATGTATCGGTAGATTCCTGTCTTTATTTCCATTATCTCCCCGTCGTTCATAAGATTCCTTATCTCGTCTTCCAGTTCTTCCTTGGGGATGCGTCCCTCAAACTTGTCAACGATCTCTTCAAGCGAAATTTCTCTGTAATTTTTAATTTCCTTCAGTATACTGTCCTTGTTCCCTTTGTTTACTCCCTGAAGGAACCTCTCTACTTGGTCCGAGAATTTCTCGACGTCAACCGACCCTTTAAGCTCAAACCTTCTGTGTAGTCCAGTTCCATTTCTTTCAGAATTCATCAACGCTTGGAGTTCCTCCTTCTCCCTTATTCCCGACGATATGGCCCCCGAAATTTTCTTCACGCGTTCATTCAAGAACTGAACGTTTTTTATTTCTAGATATTTTCTTTCCAACTCGGAAATCTTGGAAATGTTCTCCAAGTAGAACCTCTTTGAAAACTGAGACTGTGAAGTTGAAATAGAGACCTTTGCAACTGCGAGAACGTTATCTCCTTCGTTCAACTCTTCCAGAATTTCAAGGTTATCTGAGTAGTAAGATCCAACATAGAGGGATACGTCGTTGAAACTGTCCTTTATCCGCAGTACTACACGCTCATCCTCATCTGATTTACCAACGAATTTCCCAGAAATGAGAAATCTGCTTACGAGGAGTCCCAACTCGGAGAGGCCAAATAAGGTCTCATCTTCCCCGGCATCCTGATACATCTCATCGATGCCCAGCAGCTCAGGGGTGGTAATTCTGACGGCAGGTTCGCGTTGCTTCATCTCAACCCCTCCATAGTCCTTTGATATTCTTCTCCAATAGCTTCATCATCCATTACTGTCAGTTCCTGCATCTCCATGTAGTTCCCAGAAGTGCCCCTGAAACCGTAGATTACAAACCGAATGGGTTTCATCACGATCTTTTTCTTTAGCTCTTCCAAGACCTCCAGCTCCTTTCCGTCTTCTAACGATTTCTTGATATTTTCCTTTCCACCATTCACATACCCCTCAAGCACCTTCTGATATGCGTAAACGAGCGGTGATGAATATCCATCGTCCACTATCATTGACAATCTGAGGATCCTTTCAACGGGTGCGTCCGCATGGTTGGAGCACTTTCCCTCTTTCACCACTCTTTGGCAGACTGTGCAGACAGATACTGACAGATTCTTGTCAAAAATCCTTAACACAATTCCGCTTCCCTTTGCTGTGCCACTCTGAGAACTGGAAAGTTGTTCCAGTGTTTCGAATTGACCGTTTTCCTGCGATAGCACATTTATCTTCGTTCCCTTCCCGACCTGTAGGAAGAGTCTTTCTTTGAACTGTTTGACGGAAGCTCCCTTTATTTCCACTGTCCCGTCAACTAGAGGCGTTCCCCAGCTCTGAACGGATACGTTTCCCGACTCGTCGTTCAGGATACCCGAATACAGAGTCACAGAGTCTCTACCAACGTTCTCCTTCGATCTGGTCGACCTGAGGGACCCTCTTATGGAGACATCGTACATGTCAGGCCTCAGGTCCCTGATCTTCAGGCTCTCTCCCACAACACTCTTCAGATTTGATTTCTCCAACGTGTTGATCTCCAATTTAGATGAAATCGTGAGGTAAGGGTGATCATTGTAGCTCCCAACTGGAGCGTTTACGATTAGGACAAAGTCTCCCTTTGATATCTTGCTCGTACCGTCCGGGAATTCCGTGAACTGCAATCTTCCCGTTTTATCTTCGAGCGTACCCATGCACCTTATCCTATTGTTTCCCTCTTTCTGATACTCGACGCATCTTACCGAACTTACGCTCCCGAGAATGTTACCTTGATAGCCTTCCCTTATATCTTTCAAAGCGGTCGCCTGAAAGAAGGCGTTCATGTCTCCAGAGTATTTTCTAAGAAGCTCGATGGCGATCTTTAACGGAACGGCGTGCTCGGTTCCAATCCTGTTCTTGAATTCGGTTGTAGCTTCTTCGTTGTTTTGAACTGCTTCACCGAACCTCTTCATATACTGATTGACAAAATCATTACCAGCCAAGTTGGTTCTACCTCATCTCTTCAGTCTTTTCTGGCAAAAAAGCTTATCCTATTGCCTTTCCTTGAGACCAAGAATCTCTCATATAGATTAGGTCTGGTAACGATCTCATACGGCGTGAGAAACTCGTTTGGGAAAAGAAAGTATTTCTCGCTATCCATTTTCAGTCCAAGGTTCGAAATGACTTTCCTCGGATTGTCGATAACTGTTGAAAGAACCTGTTCAGGACTCACCCTGTTAAGTTTCCTCTGATATCTGTACAAGAATTCCGCTTCTTCCATTATTCCGGGTTCAGTTATGAACACATTGTCAGTGCCCAGAAGCACTGTCAGTCCCCCCCGAAAGAGGCGAGAATAGTCAGGTCTCTTTCCATGGAAGATGTTTGACCTAGGTGTTATTGCGACAGGTATTTTCCGTCTCCTGATTACATCTAGGTCTTCGTCTGTCGCTTCTATGCAGTGGATTATGTAATCAGGATCCAGCGAAATTAAGTCCTTTACGTTCTCTCTTTTATTTTCACTGAAATGCATGGCAAAAATCTTCTTCCGTCTGTGAGCTTCTTCTGACAACTCCTTAAGGTCTTCAACTTTATAGTCTGAGAGAGCGCTCACGCCAAATCCCGCAGACCTTTTCAGAAGCGACTCAATCTCCCCGTTTGAAGTGGGACGTGTGAGGAAGAACCCTATAATGCCGTCAAATCGAGGTGCCAGATTCAATCCCTTCAGACCTGACTCTCTGAAGTCAAAAAATGCGGCGGTTCCTCTGCTTTTCATGAATTCAATGGACCTTTTAATTGTCTTCTTCACCAACGAAGGGGGCGCCTCATTCAGTGCTTTGATCTTAAAGCCTCCCGGACCAACGATCTCGTTGATGCCTCCCTTCGGTTCAGTATCTATGAAAGAATCGCCCAGGTGGGTATGAAAATTGATCGGTGCCTTAAGGAGCGTGCCCTCTATATCGGCGGCTGTAGAAGGGTCGACGAACTTATCCTTCAGGATGCTGAAAGTGCCTTTTTCAGCTTTTCCTTCGCGGTAAATAGCACCCTTGACAACTAGGTCTTTCACCATTTGGCATATTGCCAACGGTTAAATATTTTTAATCCAAATGGATGGTAAGAAGTGGAACTCAAATCAAACCTGAGGGCATTCAGGCGGACCCCAATCAGGGAGAAGATAGTCGATTCTTTGGAATATGCA
>JACWAC010000099.1 GCA_014874235.1 Thermoplasmatales archaeon | reverse complement strand
AGAATTTTAGAGGAAATCGGAGACAAGCTTTAAATAAAGTCCCCAATATATAGCAGATGAAAATTTGTGTGGATAGCCAAACCCCGATAGTGAGATTCAAACTTAGTTATGAGGATCTCCTGGAGAAATACGGGGATCTTTCGGACCCCTTAGACATTGGAATCCTGGAGAAGGGAGTGGACTACGAATTTACTCCCGGAGGAGTTACAAACATGCTCTATCCTTCTATCAAGAAAATGCTTGAAGATGGATTCCTGGAAAAAGTCGTATGGGTCTCTCTCGGCATCAACTATCCTCCGCGATTGTCTATGGGCAATCTGCTGATTTCACACGTGGAAGTAGATGAGAGAGTGGTTAGGAATTACACTGCCTTCAAGGAAGGTCTCTGGTCAGAAATACACGGAACAGGAAAGGGAAGATTCACGCAGGACGAATTCAATGCATATGCAACTTATAACTGGGAAAACGCAACCAAGATGTTTGAATATATCAGGGACACAGACCTGTTCTACGTTCAGGATTTCCAGCTTCTTATGACGGGAACAGCTATTGGTCCAGCAGCACCCGCTGTGCTCAGGTGGCACATCCCCTTTGTACCTGAGAAAATGGGGACATTTGCAAGAAGGATCGTAGTTAAGGGAATGGAGAGCTTCGATGCAGTTGTAGTGAGCACAAGAAGAGATTTGGAAGGACTGATCAAATCGGACTATAGGGGGAGAGCCTATCAACTGTACCCTTACATTGATCCTCACGACTGGGAAGATCCTCAGAGTGGGGATGAGATTGATAAGTTCAGCGAGAGAATTGGTTTGAGAGGAGACGAGAAACTGGTGATTATTGTGGCAAGGATGGACAGAATCAAGTCCCAGGACGTGGGAATAAAAGCGTTTGCGATAGCAGCGAAGAAGGAAAAACTTAAGTTGGTACTGATTGGGAATGGCAGCTTTTCGTCATCTTCCAGAGGCGGTCTTGGATTCGGAAAGGCTGCATCGTGGAGGACGGAACTGGAGAGACTCGTCAAGGAGCTGGGATTGGAGGGAAAGGTATTTTTCTTAGGTCACTCGACGAAGGAAGAGCTCAAAGCCGCGTACAATCTTGCATCTGTCGTAATGCTTACATCTAAGCTCGAGGGGTTCGGGATAACAGTACTTGAAGGATGGGCCAACAAAAAGGCAGCTGTGGTGAGCAGCGGTTGTGGAGCGAGCGAGTTGATCGTCAACGATTCTAACGGCTATGTATTTCCGTCGGGAGATTTTGAGACAGCAGGTGAAATGCTCCTCAAGGCGCTAGGAAGCGCATCGGATAGGCTGGGAGAATATGGTTATGAGAGCTCAAAACAGTGTTTCCTATCGGTTGCAGTTGAGAGGGAAAAGAAAATATTAGAAGAGGTAGGCAAGGAATTCAAGCTAGACCGCGACTGAAATTATTCTATAATGAGGGTGAAGATTTCTTCATCCGAGAGCAGTCTTGAGATCCTCAATCAGGTCCTCTTTGTCCTCGATGCCAACCGACATCCTAACAAGTCCATCTGCAATGCCGGCTTCCTTTCGCTCGGCAGGAGTCAGGCTGAGGTGAGAAGTCTCCACAGGAAGAGTAATCAGGGACTCCACTCCACCCAGACTCGGGGCGTATGAAAACAGCTTGAGTTTTCTTGCAAAGTCTTTGGCTGAATCTCGTCCTCCAGTCAATTCGAATGACACCATTCCACCGAATCCTTTCAGGTTTTTCTTCGCTATTTCGTAGTAAGAAGATCCTTCCAGACCGGGATACAGTACTCGCGCCACTTTCTTGTGTTCTGAAAGGAATTTTGCGACCTCTGATGCGTTTTCGTTGTGGACCTTCATCCTTAGACCAAGCGTTTTCAATCCCCTGAGTCCGAGATAGGCTTGAATAGGATCTGGGGAAGCTCCGAAAAGTTTCCTCTTTCCCCAGACTTTCTCCATGTTCCTCTTTTCGAAGCCCGCGAGCCCTAGTAGAATGTCGCTGTGCCCCCCTATGTACTTTGTGCCGCTATGAACGGTGAATGCAGCCCCAAACTTTGAAGGATTCTGGTTGAAGGGAGTCGCAAACGTTGCATCTACAATAAGTGGAATCCCTGCCTCACTTACCTGCTTGCCGAGCATCTGTATATCGCAAACCCCAAGGGTCGGGTTTATTGTAGATTCTGTGTACACAGCTGCATATCCATTCAAGTTTGCGTTGCCAGAATTCAGGTCATCCAACTTGACGAGATCCACATTTATGCCGATGGATGGGAGATATCGGGTAAAGAAAGTGAATGTCTCTCCGTAAAGTTCCTTTACCGAAAGGAGTTTATCACCTCCCTTCACAAGTGAAAGAACGGTCGATGTGATTGCTCCCATGCCAGTCGAAAACGAGAGTGATTCCTCAACCTCATCTAGAAGTGCATACTTCTTCTCTAGCGCCTCTAGAGTGGGATTTCCCCATCTCGTGTACATGAATGCCTTGTCTCTGGTATGATCCGTGTAGGCAGATGGATTGGGATTGGGATTGTAAAAAGTGGACGTCTCAAATATCGGAGTAGTAACATTTCCCACTCTTTCATCCCTAAATTCACCAGACTGGACTGCTCTTGTATTAAACCCTACAGTCATGATTTATAGCCTATTTTCCGCACTTTTTCATAAGACATTTTTGGAATTTTTAACAGCCGCTCTATTTCTGGTTCCCTGATTGTTTTTGCGTCCTTAGGGCATCGATATCTTCACCCTCAGGTACTATTGATCTCACGTAGAAGTCATCGGTTTTCCCGGAGAAATATCCCTTGATCGCCGGGAGATCGGATGTCCTTATGACGAGAACACCCTTTGAGATCCTCCTGTGAGGTATTCCGTCCAGGATCCCGGGAATGTAGTACCTGTACTTTCCCTTCCATGTGGATACATCCTTACCATAGAGTGCCTGGCAGAATTTTACCTTCTCCACAGGCTTCATGTCCTTCCTGAGCGTGAACACCACGATCGACGCATCCATTGTATTAGAGTATTAACACAATGTATTTAAGCTTGCACTCCATATAGTGCGGTGGACGATCTCAATCCCTCCCGCCTGGACTTCAGGACGGAGAAGATATCCGCCCTTCCTATTGTCAATGAGTACATAGAGAAGCTCCGCCTTTCACAGACGCTCACCGAGAGGATGGAATCATCATCCCGCTTGCCAGCACACACATGCCTCCTGGCACTCCTGAGGAACATAGTACTGGAGAGGGAGCCGTCCTATGGTATTCAGGAATGGGCAAGGAGATTCGTCCCATCAATGCTAGGACTGTCCCATGATACCGTGGATATGGTGAACGATGACAGGATGGGAAGGGCGCTCGACCTCCTCTATGATGCCGACAGGGGATCAATGCTCACTGAGATTGTTGTGGGGAGCATCAGGACGTTCGGCATTGAGATGAAGGAATTCCACAACGACAGCACCACCATAACATTCTCCGGCGACCATAACGACGCTGATGGGTCCATGAAGAGGGGAAAAGATTCCCTGCACATAACGAGGGGATACAACAAGGATCACCGGCCGGACCTGAAGCAGATCCTCTGGACCCTGACGGTGTCCTCGGATCACGCTGTCCCGGTGCACTACATGGCCATGGACGGAAACACATCCGATCCTGATACGCACATAGGGATGTGGAACGCTGTCAGGAATATCGCAGGAACACCCGATTTCATCTATGTGGCTGACAGTAAGCTGTGTACCAGGGAGAACATGAACTACATATCCGATCACGGAGGAAAATTCATCACCGTTCTCCCCGATACGAGATCGGAAAGCAGCTGGCTCCGGGAATATTCCAGGGACCATGACATACCCTGGAGGGATGCATTCACGCGTAAATCAAGGGGCGCAGAGATCCAGTTCAGCGTCTTCGATTCACCCATACCATCATCAGAGGGATACAGGATAGTATGGGTATGGAGCTCACAGAAGGAAAAGCTGGACTCCGATATAAGGGACAACAGCATCAGGAAGGCAGTTGAAAAGCTTGAATCCCTTCACATTACGCTTGCAAAGAGGCGCATGCGGAGAGCGAGGGTGATAGAGAGAGCCGATGAGGCAGTGTCCAGATGCCCATATGTCACATACACCATAGAAGAGAAAAAATCGGAACGATTCAAGAAATCCGGAAGGGGTCGCCCATCAGCGGACACAAAATACACCAGGATAGTGGAGACAAGGTACCGGGTATCGTGGAAGATCCTGTCGGAGAGGATAGAGAAGGATTCACGATCCGATGGAACATTCCCGCTCATAACAAACTGCGACATCGATGCATCGGATGTCCTCGAGAAATACAAGCACCAGCCCATGCTGGAGAAGAGGCACGAGCAGCTGAAGTCCCAATACGCCGTGATGCCAGTGCTGTTCAAGAATGTTGTCCGTATAGAGGCGTTCCTCTTCCTGTATTTCGTTGCAATGCTCATTCAGGCCCTCATTGAAAGGGATGCGAGACTCAGCATGAAGGATCAGGGAATGTCCAGCATTCCGGTCTACTTCGAGGAGAGGGAGTGCTCATCTCCCACGGCATACAGGCTTCTCTCCAAATTCGACAACATACTGCTCAATCACATCCTCGTCGATGGCAGAGAAGTAAAGAGTGTATGCACAGATCTATCAGATATACAGCGGCAGATACTCGCTCTCCTGAACATTGAGGAGAGTACGTTCAGGCCAGATCAATAATTCGAAAAAAGTGCTTTTGAAAAGTGCGGAAAATAAGTT
>JACWAC010000015.1 GCA_014874235.1 Thermoplasmatales archaeon | reverse complement strand
CGCTGTATCTGCCTGTTCAGATCATCCTTCTGTCCCGAAGAAGATACTCTCGCATAAATGTAGGATTTCCTGTCTTTTTCAATTCCCAGTATCCTGTTGATTTCACTCTCAGGCACTCTCCTGAAGTTATTCTGCAGCCTTATGCATTTGATCTTCCCCTCCTTGTCCCACTTTCTCAGTGTGGTCGGATCGATCTGCAGTATTTCGCATGCATCACTCAGCTTGTAAAGTTTCTCCATAGATTGTAGTAGCATTTCATAACACTATATAATATTTTCGTTTAGCGGTTGAAGCCCTTCCGATCCAGAATTCCACTTTTCCATCTTTCCCGGGTTCAATTCTGACCTTAGAGAGATACCAAGCCTTGAGTTTTTCACTTTCTGTGAGAGCGCTCCAAATGGATGCCGGAGAATGTGGCAACAGTCTTTCGAATTCTATCGTAGTCCTATCGCCCTCTGTGGAGAATTTTGCCATCCGATCACGCACCGTCATTTTTGAATTACCTTCCTTTCGCTCTTGGAGTTTCTATCTAAGTATTTCACTAGTGAATCCAGATTGCTTTTCCAGAATTCTTGGTATTTCGAAATCCACTTTTCTAGCTCTAAGAACCCTTCCTTGTCGAGGGAATAGACCCTGTTCTGGGCACTAACAGAAACCTTAACCAGTCTAGCTTTTCTTAGAACCGCTAGGTGTTTAGAAATACCGGGTTGAGTCAGAGAAGAAAAGTGCCTGTTTATCTGGCCAACAGTCAGGGGTTTCTTTATTAGAAGATCCAGTATCGTTCTCCTGGTTTCGTCGGAAACTGCAGAAAAAGAATTCAAGGCTATACCCCTTCCATGTTGCACGCCTTTAGTTGTGCGCTACTGGTGTTACGCATTCAATCACTCTATGGTATTTTCCTTCGCCCAGTCTGGAGTAGCTATAGTTGCCAGAGTCCTCGTAGGTACGTTCAACCTGTTGAACACGTTTGTAACGGCTATTGCGATCAGCAATGCTGACATACCTTTCTCGTCGTAATACGACGTAGCCTCATTCCATATCTCATCCGATACGATCTCCGGTCTGTCACTCAATCTGGTTACTACTTCTGCCAATCTGAGAGCTGCCCTTTCTGCCGCAGTGAAGAAGGGCGCGTCTCGCCATGCAGCCACAGCAGATACTCTTTCGGGTGTTTCCCCTCTCTCTATCGCTTCCTTTGCCCCGCTCACAACACAAAAACCACAGCCATTGATCTGACTTATTCTCAGGTGCACGAGGGTCAAAGTCTTTGGAGATACTCCTCCAGTAAATGCAACTGCGTAGAGATCCTGTATCGGCTTTATTGACGCAGACAGGACAACGCCAGGATTCCTCATTCTTGGTACCAGATTCTGTATTTCATTTCCATCAGAGTTTGTCTCTTTCATTGTTGATCCACCTAACTATATATTACATTCCAGTTATATAACCAACTTGTCATATAATGCGCTACCGATAATCCTGGATACTGTCCAAATAGCAGCTTCAGCTGTAATTTCAGAACATTGCCCTCTTAAGTTGACCAGTTTGTACGCCCTTAGTTCTCAAATAATTCAGTATCGTGTTTACACTTTCTTCCACAGTCTGCGTGTTTGTGTCTATTGCAATTTCAGGTGAGAGAGGTTCTTCATATGGGGCCTGAAGTCCCGTCAGATTAGTTATCTCTCCTGCGAGTGCCTTCTTGTATAGTCCTTTTGGATCACGCTTAATCAGTATATCGAGTGGACATTTGACGTAAATTTCTATAAAGTTAGAGATCTCGTTTCTCGCTTTCATTCTGACCTCCCTGTACGGCGATATTAGTGGAACCAGCGTTACCACCCCGTTTCTAGAAAGAAGCTTCGCTACGAAGATCACTCTTTCGTTGTGCTTTTCCCTATCCTCCTTGGAAAAACCCAGGTCTCTGGACAATCCCTTTCTTATCTCATCTCCATCAAGCATCTCGACTCGTCTGCCTCCCTCAATAAATATGGTCATGAGTCTCTCCGCGAGCGTAGTTTTTCCGGCACCGGGGGGACCGGTGAACCACAGTACGAATCCTTGATCACTCAACATAGTCAACACCCTCCAAAGGCTTTCCTTGTATACCATACATCTTTCTGACTCTGTACAATTCCAGAATTGTGGGGGCTATCCGGAAGATGTTAGAATCGATCACCTTCCCTATCTTCTTGTTTTTCCTGTACATTATGTAGATTCCGTCATAATCGTGGACCGCATCGTCCGGTCCCGTATCGTTTTCGAGGAGATAGTCTGTATCGTACCCGAGCGTTCCGGCCGCCCTCCAGTTCAGATCGTCCAGATACACAAATAGGTCCGATCGATCCCCTTTAACAACTGGGTAAACTTCCTCTGGTTCGAACACTCTTGTTTTCCACCCTTCTCCATTGGGACCCCTGATTGACCCTATTTTTTCTTTCAGTGCATCCAACTCGCTCCTCATGTTTTCTATTTTAATAATTCCCTCAGGTTCTCTACCTTTGACGTTCAGAAATACCCTTGCGTAGTAACCTCCCCACGCCCAAGCTTTTGAGTGCGCCCAGTCTACGTCCAGATCGTCGAGTGACGCTCCCTGTTTCGGAATTCCTCCATTCAGCTTAAGGTATCCTTCCTTTACGAGCCACTGATTTATAGCGAACGCTCCCTTCATTGCCTTCGCCCCGTGGTCTGAAACTACCAATACAACGGTATCGTCGTCGAATTCCTCTATCATCTTTCCTATATGGGAATCGACCATCTTGAAATACGAAACAAACTTGTCTCTCATCTCCTTGTCGTCCTCATATAGGTGACTGCTTTCGTCTATGTACCTCCAGAAAGCGTGATGAATCCTGTCGATGCCTATTTCGACCATGAAGAAGAAGTCCCACTCCTTCTCCTTTATCATCTTCTCTGCCATCTGGAACCGCGTATCTGTCATCCTGTAGATTTCGTCGATGATTTGTTTCTTTTCAGGTTTTCTAAACTTCACGTCAAAGTTGTAATCTGGAAAGTCCCGAAGGATTTCGTTCTTCAATCCAGGAGGGTAGGTGAACTCCTTGTCCTTGCCAGGAGTGAGGAAGTCCGTTACCATCAAGCCGGGTATCGGTTTCGGAGGATAGGAAGGAGGAACAGCTATGATTATGCTCCTCTTGTTTCTCTTCCCAAGTATCTCCCATACGGTGTCGAACTTGATGTCCTGGGAAGTTGGAATCTTTATCTGGTTGTAGGAGTCAGGTACCCTGGACCTGAATCCGTACAGGCCTAATTCTCCAGGTGATCTACCTGTTGCCATAACCATCCACGCGGGGACGGTGATTGGAGGGTCACAACTTCTCAGTCTACCTGACACTCCGTTGCGAGTCATATTCGAGAGGACGGGAAGATCGTCCTTGAGCTTATTAAAAATCACGTCTGGGGCTGCGCAGTCAAGTCCAATGACAGCTACTTTCATTCAGATCACTCAGTCCAGATATCCAAGAGATCTCAGGCGGTCTTTGACTTTCTTCTCGTCCTCTGCATTAAATGCTTCTTGGTCCGTGCCGTGGGTTAGAATTTCCCTCAGCACAAAAGTTACGTAGTCACTAACTGATGTGAACCCAGTTCCCTTAATCTTCTCCTGAATCTTTTCGAACAAGGGAGTAGGTAACGAAACTGTCGTGTATTTTTTATCCGTCGCCATGATAAAAGCAGAGAAACTTTCTACTAATAATTTACTGTAATTAAACTAAATTAACTCGAAGAATCCCTATTATTTTTGTTAGCAGCAACTCGATACAAGAATGCCTCATATTTTCAATCGAAATGTAATGTGAAGCGGTCACATCCTATTTTGGTGGTACGATTCCTTCTAAGGGGTGATCGTTCCACAACTTATTACACCAGAAGAGTGTGAACGTGTAGGAATTAGTCGAAAGTTTATTCCCCTCACCTAAAGAACAACCATATCAATCTTGTATGGCTACCGATTCTGGGATTCATTTCTTCCATGTGCTCCATTCGTACGTTACGATTCAAGCATTTACGGTTCAAGGTCTGTCTATGTTGTGCTGAAGTGTCATTGGAGATTGAAATTAAAAACGGAAAGAATTATATATGAATTGTCACTGGGACAATTCTGGTGGTAAGCTTGGCTGATAACAACACAATATTCATCGGAAAGAAACCAACCGAAAACTACGTTTTTAGCACAATAATGCTCTTTACAAACGGAGCACCCGAAGTCTCAATAAAGGCCAGGGGTATGGCAATAAAGAGGGCAGTGGACGTTGCTGAAATAGTGAAGAACAGAATGGAATCAATGATGAAGACCCAAGTATCGTACAAGGAAATAAAGATTGCAACAGAGAAAGTCCAGAGAGAAGACGGAGAAAGCAACGTATCCTCTATAGATATTGTCCTAAAGAAGTAGGTGAAATATCACCTACCATAAATTTTTTGAATCGATAAATGTTCCAGATTCTCCACAGGGATGGTTTGGCGAGAGTTGGAGAACTTGAGATAAATAAAAAGAAAATTGTAACTCCCGTCCTATTACCCGTTCTTCATCCATTCAAAATTGATCCATGGATCTCAATTGTTAAACAAATGAAGCTAGGCGGGGTTATTACAAACTCTTATATTTTAAAAAAAGGGGGATTCCAGCACGGGACGGACATTCATGATCTACTGAATTTTCCAGGAATTGTAATGACCGACTCGGGAACATTCCAGGAGCACATGTATGGTGAACTAAAAGCGGGAAATATTGAGATGGTAAAGTATCAAGAAAGCATAAATTCTGACATCATCACCATAAGGGACATTTTCTCTGAAATGGACCACCCAAGGGATAAAGTTAGAAGGGACATAGAAGAGAATTACAGAAGAGGGAGGGAAGCAATTTCTGAAACAGGTAAATACATAGCATTGCCCATCCAGGGTGGCATTTATCCTGACCTGAGACAAGAGAGTGCCAGAAAAATGGGATCTCTCGAAAGCGAGTATTTCCCTATTGGAGGCATAGTACCTTTCATGGAGAGGTACATGTATTCGTTCGTTCTGGAATCTATTTTGAATTCGAAAATGTATTTGAAAAGTTCAAGCGTAATTCATGCATTTGGTGCAGGACATCCCATGTTTTTCCCTCTCCTGTTCCTGGTAGGTGTTGACGTAATAGACTCATCAGCTTACATAAAGTATGCACGGGACAACAGGGTCCTTACCGAAACTGGAACCGTGGAGCTGACATCGTTCTCAGACGAATTACCGGCTTCACCGTACTTTGACAAGTTCACTGGAAAGGAGCTAGAATCGCTTTCCCAGGAAGAGAGAACCAACGTAATAGGAATGCACAATCTTTATGTATCGGTGAAGGAGTTGGAAACAATCAGGCAGCAAATAAGATCAGAAAACATGTGGAACTACGCAGAATACCGCGCACATTCCCACCCCCTTCTATTGGAGGCATACAGGAAGGTTCTGGAATTCTACGAATACCTTGAAAAATTCGAACCTAGATCGAGAAGAACATCTATATTCTACTCGGGTGAGGAGACTCTGATGAGACCAGATGTCAGGCGCTTTGTTTCCAGGGTAGTCACGAAGGAAAAGGGTGTGAAGATTGACAAGAAACCGTATTCATACTATGCTGACGTCCCGTCTGTTTACGTAGAGACCAATTTCGGAACAGTCCCAATGTTCCACGACGAAACCTATCCGGTAGCTCAGTCTCTTTTTCCGGGAGAGTACTATGAGAACTCAAGGGACTTAACGAAGTTTGATAATCCAGAATGGAAGGAGTTTCTTTTGAACAAGCTAGAATACATTTTCAATTATCAATTTGGAGAACCGCTCTTCAAGTTTCTGGATAGAGAGAAGATAGTGCTGGAGAGGAGCAAGAACACGGGGAAAATCAGGAGCGTTCATTATAACAATAAACAGATTCTCGCGCTGAGAGCTTCAGATGGGTTGTTCAGCCTGAACTACGATGGTGCACTCTTGATTCATTCCAATTTTCAATACCCCCGGCACAGGGTAGTGATTGACCCTGAAGTCACAGAATTCATAATGCAAGGGAGGAACGTTTTTGCCAAATTCGTTGAAGACGCGGACCCGGATATACGACCACACGACGATGTTCTCATAGTAGACAGAAATGACAAGCTTCTGTCGTATGGTAGGGCCATACTCAACAGGGAGGAAATGGTCGAATATCAAAAGGGTGTAGCCGTCAAGAACAGACTGAAATCTGACGATACCAGTTAAGAATTTAAGCAACCTTGCACTCCCCAGAAAGTGGAGATAAGGAAGGCAAAGACGATAGAGGAATACAAGGCAGTTGAAAGCATTCAACGGGTGATCTGGGGCATGATGGAAGAACCACCTACGCCGCTGCCTATTCTTGTCGCGATGAATTCCAACGGTGGTCTGATAGAAATAGCCAAGGAAGATGAAAAGATAATTGGTTTTAGTCTTGCCTTTCCGGGAGTGAGTGAAGGCCACAGATACCTATACTCACACATGGCGGGCGTCCTTCAGGAGTACAGGAACAAGAGCATCGGATTTGACATCAAAATGCATCAGTTTGAGGAGGCACGTACCATGGGATATTCGGAGGTCAGGTGGACGTTCGACCCAATGAAAACCAGAAACGCTTTCTTCAACGTTCATAAGTTGGGTGCCTATGCATTTGATTACAAGATAAACTACTATGGCGTAATGGGTTCCAAAGAGAACGAAGGAGTGGAGTCGGACAGAATAGAAGCTCACAAATTTTTGGACAGAGATAAGATTTTGAGCGATCGATTCGATGTTGCTGCCAAAATATCAAACTACCCAACGCCGTGGAATGCTTTTGATATAAAGGGGGAGTCGCTGGCAATAGAGGTTCCGTTTGAACTGGGTAACAACGATCTGGAACTCGCCAGAAAGTGGAGATTGACGTTAAGAAAAGCTATCACATCACTGGAAGCGATGAATTACATAATGAACGATGTGATCAAGAATGAAAATTCGGTTTATATGATATTTACTTCCAGGAAAAAACTAGGAATTGATTGAAATCATATTGAAAAATCTTCAACTTCCGTTTCCTTTCTCTTTCTCGGAATCTTCTTTGTTTTCCAGTAAGTGGTGACATAACCGGCGACCAGGTTTCTCAACTTCTTCGATGCATCTGGTATGACTTTTTCTACTATCTCTTTGTTGTGTTCAAAGTCCTTGCCAAGATACTTCTCGTATTCCTCGTAAATCTGTCTTGCGACCGTCTTAACTAGCGTTGGCCGAATGGCACCCATTGCTCACGATATATTCCCAAACTAATTAAATATTTCATTGGTTCCGTGGTACAAATTCAGCAGAACCCTTCAGAACCGAGAAAAGAGCTGCATAAGTCGGAAGGGTATGGCTACCCTCGCCTATCTCATTCCTGTTGCCTTCAAACTCAAGAACGATGTTCTTTAAGACGTTCACCTGGGAAGTATCTTGGAAGGCCTTGGGAATTGCCTCGGTTAGCGGATCGAATTCATCGACCCTATCGTATGTGAGAATCTTGACCATCAAACCGGATTTTCCGTGCAGACTTCCAGGTGTCCTTATCAATCTGTGCACATCTATGCTCACAGGTTCATCGATTCTTGAGGAGAATCTTTTAGTTGCAATAATTCTTGCATTTCTGTCAATATAACCACTGCTCCTGACCTCTTTCTTTGTCAGTTCTCCTGTTGTTTCTCCAGTTTCTGTCTCAATTTTCTGTCTCCATTTCTTATCTCTGGAATCGAGAGTTTGAATAAGGGAGGTCTTGATCGCATTGATCTTGTCACCCCACCTTGTTCTTGCATTGGGCCTGTAATCTGGTGTGACACATCTACCAGAAATGTAGTCCACTATCTCCCTCCTCTCCTGAGATTCAAGGCCCTCAAAGACTGAGTAGACGTGAACGTGATATCCCCTGCTTCCAGAGAACACCACCTCCAAGTGTTCCTTTCCCACACTCAGATCGTCCGTGAGCAGATTTAGGAGTTTCTTGAGTTCTTCCTTAACTACTGCCAACATATCGGCATAACCCATCTTTTCTGCTCCCTCGATATGGTCACCGTCAATGTCAAAAACGAGATCCGCACCTCTCCACTTCTTACTGTCCATGGAGGCTTCTGGGTTGTCGTAGTATGCACTTGAATAGTAAAAGTGGACAGGGGTGTTGCTCCTGACGTACTCGACAAGATTGCTCATATTTGGAAACGATGTATGTCGGACCATCCCCTGTTTTCCAAATGCCGAAAAGGCTAACTCCCTCCTTTCAACCTTCTTAATGCCGTAAGAATCTACCTCCCCATAATATCTCTTGAACAGATCCTGGACGACCTTGCTCGAGACTTCATTCATTTTTCTTCCTGTTGAATAAGAAGTAAAGGGCTACTATGGAAACGATTACGGCTCCAGCAAAGATCCATCCGTAGAGAGATCTTACCCCAGGGTTGCTGAAACTAGTGGGCGTTGAATTGGAAAATCCCGGCAGAGCACCAGAGTCCAGCTTCTGCTGATTGGTGTAACCGGTACTCGTCGCATCTAGCGGTGCGATTTTTTCAAACGCAATGGTCACGTTCTGTTCCGTCAGATTGCCCGTCGATTCCATCGCCATTAGGAACTCGGCTCCGTAAGGATTGAGTCCAGTCAGTCCGTAATCGAACAGTATGTAATTCTTCAGGGGGCTATCCTTCCAATTGTAGTGTGAAAAGTTGCTGCTGTATATAACCGGATATACCGTGGTATTCCATTCGCTGGTCGTGATGGTGATGTTGTAGCCCTGGTAAGTGTGGTAGCTGATAGTTGGAAAGTTTGCGCTGGATTTGGCATAAGACTGGCTGTTAACTACTACAACGCAGGCAAGGAGAACGATGATTAGGGCAACTAAGAACCGTCGGTTCACTGGAAAGGTTATGATTAAATTGATTAATATTTTTCTATTGAGTATTTTAAAGCACCTCGGAAGAATGGATTGCCCATACCACCCTTTCCGCCCCCCCGTGTCCAGTCGGATTCTGTGTACTTGTAAAAAACTCTTTCCGGGTGAGGCATTATCCCAAGAACGTTCCCTTCTCTGTTACATACCCCAGCTATGTTGCTTTCAGACCCATTCGGATTCCAGGGATAGCCGGCTGGATTTCCTAGCTGGTTAACATAACTGACAACGTTCATTCCGTTTTTCACTATCTTCTCAAGCACTTTCTTGTCCTTAGGTACGAAACGTCCTTCTGAGTGAGCTATTGGCAACTTGATTATCTCCCCATCTTCGAACTCGCTCAGGAAAAGACAATGCCCTTTGCTGATCTTTAGGTAAACAGTTCTCGCCTCAAACCTGTTCGAAATGTTCGGTGCGAGCGCCGCCTCCAGACCGTACTTCTCTTCAACGTTAGGAATCAAACCCAGCTCCACCAAGGTCTGGAATCCGTTGCAGGACCCCATCACAGGTTTTCCGCTTTCGACGAATTCTTCCAGGTCCTTCATCAGTCTGGATCTCATTCTTGCTGCCATCACCGCTCCTGCACGAACGTAGTCACCGGCGGAGAATCCGCCAGGGAAAAAGAGGATGTCATAGCTACTGAGCTTCTTGGTTCCGTTCTCAAGTTTCTTGAGGTGGATCATTTCAGGAGAAGCGCCAGAGTGCTTGAAAGACTGATACGCCTCTTCTTCGTTATTGGTGCCCTCCATTGTCAGTATTGCAACCTCAACGTCCTTCTTCATAGATAACCCCTCTTCCAGTTCCTAAGAATCAGGTCAAGTCCCACGCTCACTAACTTCTCTTCCCCTCTTACAACCTCGAAACTGCCCTCCTGTGTCTGTCCAAGATACATTGAATCTTCGCCAAGAATCTCCTCAAATTCTCTTTCTCGATCCTTCTTGACTTCGACAATCCAACCAGACTGAGGCTCGGAAAACATTGCAAAATCGGCCCTTAGCCCAAGAGGAGACAGGTCCAGTAAAGCCCCTATTCCAGAACCAATTGTCATTTCCGAAATTGCAGTCGCAATGCCGCCCTCTGATATGTCATGAACTGAACTCACTTTCCCAGATCTTATTGCCCTGAGGAGGTTCCATCCCCTTCTCTTGAGAGTCTTGGGGTCGGAGTAAGGAACACGGCCGCCGTCTATCTTGAGCCGCCTGTAATAGAGTGAACCTCCCATGTCAGTGGTTGGAATTCCAACGAGATAAATGCTTCTGTCGGTCCCTTTGAAGTCCGGAGATATCGCGTTCGATATTGTATCTACTTTGCCCACACCAAGTATCGTTGGGAATGTGGGAATTCTTCTCTTTCCTGCCTCATTGTAAAATGACACGTTGCCAGAAACGAAAGGCAGATTCAGGTCGTACGCGGATTCGTGCAGCCCTTTTAGCATCTCAATGAACTCTCCCATGATTTCTGGTTTCTCCGGATTGCCGGAGTTCAGACAGTCCGAAAAACCGAGTGGTTCGGCCCCAACCGATATCAGATTTCTTACCGTTTCATCCACCGCTGCTTTTCCACCCATATAGGGGTCTATCTGAGAATAAAACGGATTGGATCCGTGGGTTATCGCAACTCCACTTTCCTTATTCCAGTCGGGTCTAATCACGGAGGCGTCTGATGGTCCTTCTCTTCCTACGATGCCAGTGAATGGTCCGATAACGGTGCTTCCTCGGACAGTGTGGTCGTACTGCCTCACTACATATTCCCTTGTCCTCACGTTCTTGTCCGAAATCATGCCCATCAATATCTTCCCGAAATCGGTTGGGTTTTTGGGAAGGACCTGAACGATTCTTCTTTCTTTGATGGACGATGGTCGTTCATAGAGCACAGGCGAGGTCATGAAATCCGTATCCAGATCCAGCACTCTTTCTCCTGCGAAAAAGATTCTCAGTCTTTTTCCCTCCTCACTCTCTCCGATGACTTCTGCGGTTATATCCCAGTCTTCCATTATCTCAAGTACCTCTCCAACTTTTTCTTCCTCGACTGCGAGCAGCATTCTCTCCTGACTCTCGGAAATCCAGATCTCCCAGGGTTTCATGTTCGATTCTTTCAGTGGAACCCTGTCGAGAAGCACTCTTCCTCCCATACCGCCAGACTGCAGCATCTCTCCAACCACACTGCTCAGTCCGCCTCCACCAAGATCCTTGAGTGCATAAACGAGACCTCGTTCGTTAGCCTCAAGAACTGCATGAATGAGAGGCTCCTTGGTGATTGGACTACCCAGTTGGACCGTCGAAATGTCTTCTTCTCCGCTCTCCATGACGGCAGAAGCCATGTTAACTCCGTGAATTCCATCCCTCCCCGTTTTCCCTCCTGCGATGATCAGTTTGATTCCGGGTTTTGAAATTGCGGAAGATCTGATTCTCTTTTTTTCTACTACTCCCACGCATCCAACATTGACGAGCACGTTAGGTGAAAAGAATTCTGAGTAAACAATTCCTCCAGAGACCGTTGGGATGCCTACTCTATTCCCATAGTCTCTGATCCCTGCGATCACCCCTCCCTCTATGAATTTGGGCGAGGGAAACCCTTTTATCTTTTTCGTACCGAAGTACAAGACGTCAGTTACAGCTATGGGCTGTGCGCCCATGCTCACGATATCCCTCAGTATCCCTCCCACTCCGGTCGCTGCTCCACCGTACGGCTCAATTGCAGACGGATGGTTGTGACTTTCCATCTTGAAGGCAATAGCGGTCTCATCATCAAGGGACACCAGACCCGCGTCTCCCTCTGCCACCACTTTCTCCTTTCCTATTCCGAATATATATTTCTTGAGATGTATCTTTGAGCTCTTGTAACTGCAGTGCTCGCTCCAGGCCTGAGCGATCGCCTGCACCTCAACATCGCTCGGGTTCCTCCCCTCATTTTCAAAGTACACCTGCATCCTCGACATCTCCTCCACAGACAGTCCAAGATGCATTCGCTCTGAGATGTGAGAGAGCTCTTCGGACCTCTTCCCAAACATTGGGACTTCATTCAAAGCTCCCTTTTCAATCATCAACCGCACACTCATTGATTACTGGATTTGCTAGTAACTTTTCACAAAACTCTCTTCCAGTTTTCTTGGTCCCCTTTGTTAGAGTTATAAAGTAGACTTTACCTGTTCTCACATCCTTGACACCGTCATACCCAAGCAATTTGAGCGTTTTTAGAACGGAACCGCCCTCGGAATCTTCCACTGTCTTCTTCAGCGTAACCGTGATCCTCAGGTCCACCATGTCTGCTGATATAATCTTGATAGATAAACTTGCCAATCAGGAATATTTTATGACCAGGTCGTTGAATATATCCGAAACATCTTCACACTTGTCGGTGACCGTTTCCATGTGTTCATAGATTTCCTTGAGCTTTATTACCATGATGGGGTCTTTGCTTGAAAAGAGGGAGGCGTAAGAGTTCTCTAGTATTTCATCTGCCAAATTTTCGAGTTCGTTTATTTTAATGATCTCTGCCCTTATCTCTGAAGAATCTTCTTCTGTGAAGTTTCCAAACAGATTGAATGCTTTTGTAACTTCGTCGACCGAATCTAGAATCACCTTGCCAAAATATTCCATCACAGATGTCTTTTCAACGTCGAATAGCGCAAGTCTCTTTGCCACGCCATCCATGAAATCGAGGATGTCGTCGTACTTTGTTGCAAGGTTCCCAACGTCCACGGACTCGAGAGGTTTTTGCATGTGATTCACCCTGTTGTAAATCTCGTGAACGATTGCATCCGCATCATGCTCCAGGTTCTTGATAGATTCGGCCCTCTCGGCTAGGTTATCGTATTTGGAGATCATATCAAACAGCTGTACCGACGCTTCCTTTACCTTCTCCCCGAGTCGCTCCAGATACTTCGAAAATTC
Source organism: Thermoplasmatales archaeon (assembly GCA_014874235.1). Lineage (GTDB taxonomy): Archaea > Thermoplasmatota > Thermoplasmata > Thermoplasmatales. The sequence goes on along the minus strand of JACWAC010000015.1, from coordinate 1,350 downwards.
CAGGAACACGATCGAGGATTCCTCAAGAGACAGACCCTTCGGTTCGTTACCGAGAAGCCAGGTGGTTAGGGCTCCCAAGAACATGAATGTGGCAACGACCACAAAGGTGAGTTTGTATCCGTAGAGCAGTGCGAAAATCGGGAAGGAAGCGGTGCCCAATACTGCGCCTAAACGACTGAACGCGGACGAAGTACCTTGAGCAGTTGCCCTAAGTCTGGTCGGGAATATCTCGGTGGGAACAATCCAAGTCGTAACATTTGGGCCTACGTTCTCAAAGAATTCGTAGGCGGCGAGCACGATTATCACTATATAGATGCTGATTCCAAACGTTAATGCCATCAGCAAGGAGGTAATGGCCATCCCGAGAAAGCCGATCGTCTGCAGTCGCAACCTTCCCATTCTCTCTATTATGAAGATAGCAACAATAAATCCAATCAGAATGAAGATGTCGATGAATATGGTTCCCTTGATAGCATTGACCTTATCCAAGAGTGTTGTCCCCTTGAATATCAAGATCGAAGGTATGGAGATCCCTACTCCGTAGACCCCAAAATCCATGAAGAACCAGGGTACCCAAGAGAAGAGTGTACGCTTTCTGTACGCCTTGCCGAATAGCTCCTTTATCTCGCCCTTCCTCTCTGGCTCTATAGCTGAGAGGTCCTTGCTGTAATCGAGAAAATATTTGGTCTTGATCTTCTCTATCACTATCTTGGCTTTTTCAACTTGGTTGTTGGCCAAGAGCCACCTGGGTGACTCCGGCATGGTATGTCTCAGCAGGAGAACTGCAACTGCAGGTATCACTCCTGATGCGAGCATTATTCTCCAGGTATCGACCTGGGTACCAAACAGATTAACAGTCTCAAATCTTCCAAAAGTGAAGCCCACCACCGCTGCAATCAAAGAACCGATTCCCCAGAAAGTGAAAGTGGTGGTTATCAGCTTGCCCCTCTTGTTCTTAGGAGAGAATTCCGCGACGTATGTAGAAGAAATTGGATAATCCGCTCCTATTCCAATCCCCAACAAAAATCTGAAGATTATGAGTTCATTGATGTTGGTCGCAAGCGCGGTTAGAAATCCAAAAAATACGAAGAAAATAAGGTCTATTACGTAAAGTGTCCTTCGTCCAACCATGTCTGCAAAGCGACCTAGGAACAGGGCACCGAAGAACATTCCCATTAGCGCAGATGAGGCCAGGAGGCCCTGCTGAGTGGCACCTAACGTTCCCTTTGCAATCCAACTTTGAGATTTTACGTAAATCAAGACGACAGAAATGATGAACAGGTCGTAACCGTCCAGAAAGACTCCCGCGGCGGATAGGGAAACCACCTTTCTAATAAATCTGTTCTGTTT
>JACWAC010000098.1 GCA_014874235.1 Thermoplasmatales archaeon | reverse complement strand
CCGTACATTGTTTCAACCTTCAAGCCGGGAGTTTCCCTGTCTACAATGAAGGCGCTGACGCCCCTAGTGCGGGATTTGGCATTCTTGTCGGTTATTGCGTATGTAACAAAGAAATCTGCTCCCTTTCCACCCACAATGAATCTCTTCTGTCCGTTCAGTATAAATTTGCTCCCCCTTTTTTCGGCCGTAGACTTCATCATTCCAAACAAATCCGATCCTCCGGACGGTTCCGTTATCGCTTCCGCTCCGTACTTGTTGCCATTCGTAATGCCCTTCAGATAAATCTCCTTCTGCTCGCTGGTTCCAAACCTGTGGATGGGTTCACCGACGATGGTACCAAGAGAGTACATGCAGCTCAGAGTGAAGCCGAGATAGCCCATCTCCTCCACAGCAGCTGCCTCTGCTGTCCAAGTGCTTGCCCTGCCCCCATAGACCTCCGGAAATCGTAACCCGACTGTTTTTGCATCAGTGGTAATGTCTATGAATTCCTTTGGAAATACAGTCTCTTCTTTCTCTATCCTTCTGATGAGCTCGTGCGGTATCGACTTAACGGTCTTTCTAACGTCATACTTTATTTTCCTTTCCTCGTCATCCAGTAGAAAATCTTCCATCCAATTCATCCTCTTGTTTTGAGTGGCTTTCGATAAGTAATATTGTGGTGGGATAAAAATTGGTGCCAAATAGCATCCATCTCTCAGTGTTCCCAGACAGAATCGATGCAAGTTATCTAATCATCAAAACCGCTTCACCCATAATCATTAGCCGGGAAAAAGCAGGATGTAGTATGACTAAACATCTTAGGTTAGATTAGCGTAGATAATCGATATGTTTAACTATCGGACAACTTTTAATATTGTGCAGAATCAATCAGAAGAGAACAGGATATGGCTGAAGGTTTATGACAAGGGAGTTCCTGCAGATATTGAATGCAATGAAGGAAAACCGTACGACTTCTTGAAATACAGTGCGGCTAACGTTCCTGACAGGACTGCAGTGGTATTTTTCAATTACAAACTCACGTACAGGGAACTAAAGGAACGGACCGATTCGTTTGCGTCGTTCTTAAGAACGTTAGGAGTTAACAAGGGGGACAAGGTGGCGATCGACCTACCGAACTGTCCTCAATACATCATAGCATTCCAAGCAATCAACAAGATTGGTGCCGTCGTTGCACAGATATCTCCGACTTATTTTGAAGTGGAAATAGATCGGATCATAGGGGATTCAGAATCAAAGGTCTTGATAATCTTCGACGATCTCATTCCGAGGATAGAAGGAACCATCAAGAAGTTTCCCAAACTCCTGGTGATAGCGACGCGAATAGAGGACTATCTTGCCTTCCCACTGAATTCCCTCTACAAACTTCAGAGAAAGAGAAACAAGAAGTATGTGGAAATACCAGAAAAGTTCAGGAAGTTCACCGAGCACACTGCATTCACGGGTCAGGCGGAGGAGAACAACGATCCAAGTTCTCTGGCCGTGCTTCAGTACACCGGAGGAACGACTGGCATTCCCAAGGGTGCTATGCTTACAAACAAGAATCTTGTCTGCAACACTATTCAGTCAGTCGCAACACTTCCCGGTCAGGGTTTTGGGAAAGACGTAATGCTGAGCGTTATACCGTTCTTCCACGTGTTCGGGATGACGATTGCGATGAACTTTCCCATAAGAATAGGCGGGACGATGGTCCTGCAGCCGAAACCAGACATAGAAGGTATATTCAAACTCATCAAGAAGTATCATCCAACATTCTTCCCGGGTGTACCAACACTCTACGCCGGAATTCTTCTCAACAAAGAGATTCAAAATGTGGACATGAAGTCTGTCCAGTACTGTATCTCCGGATCGGCCTCGCTTCCTGTCGAAATCATTGAAAAGTGGGACAAGATAACCGGAGGGCATCTGGTGGAGGGATATGGATTGACAGAAGCATCACCAGTAACTCACGTAAATCCCCTATTTGGCAAGATAAAGGCGGGTTCTATAGGAATTCCCGTACCCTCCACAAATGCGAAAATTGTGGATCTCGAGAATGGAACCAAAGAGATGCCAGTCGGCTCTGAGGGTGAGTTGATAATAAAGGGCCCCCAAGTCATGCAGGGATATTACAAGAATTTGGAAGAAACGAAGGCTACGATAAGAGACGGATGGCTCTATACCGGGGATATCGCCAAAATGGACCAGGAGGGTTACTTCTTCATTGTGGACAGAAAGAAGGACATAATCATAGTTGGGGGGTTCAACGTCTATCCCAGGGAGGTCGAAGAGATTCTGTACCAGAATCCCAAGATCAAAGAGGCGGCAGCGGTGGGAGTAAAGGATGCAACTCACGGTGAAGTTGTCAAAGCGTTTGTCGTGCTGAAGGACGGAGAATCTGCAACTGAGCAGGAAATCAAGGACTTTTTCCAGGGGAAGATAGCCAAATTCAAGATACCGAGGTCAGTGGAATTCAGAAAGGACCTGCCCAAGACCCTGGTGGGGAAGATACTGAGACGAGAACTGAGAGAGGAAAAATCAAATCCAGTCAACCAATGATTTCAGGCATTCAATAAAAAGTAGGGGGCAGTAACAAGGTGAGACTGGTCTTCATTTAAGGACCCCCTGCCGTGGGAAAATTGACCGTGGCAAAAGAACTGTCGAGACTGACTGGTTTCAAGCTGTACCACAATCACGTATCAATTCAGGCAGTCAAGCCGGTCTTTGATTTTGGCACGCCCACATTCTGGAAACTGGTGAACAAGTACAGGAAGGAGGTGATCGAGGAAGCCGCAAAAGAAGGGATAGACATAATTTTCACCCTCGTTTATTCTAAACCATGGGACGATCCTTATGTAGGATATATCAGGAAGAGAGTGGAGAAACACGGCAGTAAGGTCTGTTTTGTGCGTCTATACTGCGAGAGGAAGGAACTCATGGAAAGAATAGGTTCAAGGTCGAGAAAGAATTGGGGAAAACTCAGCTCCCGACTGCTGCTTGACGATATGCTATCCACCAGCAACCTGTTCGGAAGAGTCACCGGGGCTAGAAGTCTCGGCATTGACACCTCTGTCAACTCACCCAAGGCATCGGCTGAGTTGATCGTCCGTCACTTCAAACTGAGCAAGAAATGATTCTCTCTCAGCTAGTTATGCAGCATTCCTAAACGAATCCCGCCTTCGATTCGAATACCAAGCTAGAAAGTCTCTCCATGTCACCGTCTTCATTATTGAACAACACCGAAAGGGCCATCGAGTCCCGATAAAATTTCTCAATTCCGAAGTCTTCAAGGTAACCGTATCCACCATGAATCTGGAGTGAAGTCTTGCTCATGTCTTTGGCAAGTCCAAGAGCCTTTTGCTTCAGGAACAGCGCTTCCTTCTTACTTATAGAAGAGGACATCAACCCACGGAAATATCCCTTTATAATTTCCATCTCGGCAATCAGTGAGGTGAGGTCGAATGCAAGCGGCTGGAAATCCTTGAGATAATGCCCAAAGGCCGTTCTGACCTTTGCATAGTCAAGAGCCTTTTGAGATGCCCCCTCGCTCATTCCCAGGGCTATTGCTGCAACGGGAATTGAAAGATCATCATACAATTGCTGCAGCAACTTTCTTCCATCTTTTTCTATAACTGTGTAGTCTTTTGAATCAACCCTTACGCTCGAGAATCCTATGCTCCTAAATCCCAGTCTCTTGTGTTTCTTGCTAACGGTAAATCCCGACTTCAGTAACACGAGTTCTCCCGTGTCGAGCATAGTAACGATGAAATCAGAGTCACTTCCAAAGACGAATTCCTTTTCACCTTTTACTGCCCCGTTCTCAATAGACAGGGACCCGTTCTGCCCCTTGGGCACAAGTAAATCCGAGAAAGTAACGGTGCCCGATTTAGATCCGTTTGCGACAGAATCCAGGATCGTCTGTTCTTTCACAACGCTTGAAAAAGAATTTGCAAGAAGTGTCTTGACCGCAACTGCGGGCGCCGACTTGGCAAGATTTTCTAAAACAACGGAGAGCGTCTTGACTTCAGAACTCGACTTTCCTCCTACCTGACTAATCATGGAAAAGAATCCTTGGTCTGCGAGCAACTTGACGAATTCTTTGCCCATTACATCATTTTCCAGCTTCAATGAATTGTTTTCGACATATTTATTGTTGAAGTCCTTCACCGTGTTTTCTAGAATTTCGTACTCTTCTTCCATCCTTGTCACGCTCCCTCTTCCTTCAGCATCATCCTCGTGATTATAAGTTTCTCTACTTCGGTCGTACCTTCCCAGATGTCAAGGATTTTTGCGTCCCTGAAGAATCTCTCCAGGTCAGAAGTAAGTCCATAGAGGGACATCAGTTCCATGGCTCTTCTAGTAGAGAATACTGCAGTCTCCGCAGCATAGTACTTTGCCATGCTAGTCACTATTGGATTCGGAGTGAATTTGAACAAGTAAGAAGCGGCCTTATAGGTGAGGTTCCTCGTTGCCTCGACCCTGGTTGCTATCTCTGCTATTGCCAGCTGAATGCTCTCCTTCAGTTCTCCCGTTTCAGAAAGCTCGCCGTACTTTTTTGAATATTCAACCAGTCTGTCCAGAGCTCCGTGCGCTATTCCAAGGCCCTGTGCTGCTACGTAGATCCTACTGATGTTGAAGAACGTCATGATGTAGTAGAATCCTTTTCCTTCCTCACCGACCAAATTCTCCTTTGGAACTCTCACGTTGTTGAATATCAACTCCGCCGTATTAGTAGCCCGTACTCCGAGTTTTCCGTGAAGTTTGTTTATGGAGAATCCGGGGCTCTTCGCATCGACCACGAACACGCTCATCCCCCTGTGCC
>JACWAC010000097.1 GCA_014874235.1 Thermoplasmatales archaeon | reverse complement strand
AGAGATCATATCATCCGTTAGCGCAACGATCTTGTTCTTCACGCTGAATCCTTCCGGAATTGTAATCTCCACTTTTGTGTCAGAGACTCTCCTTTTGTTCAGGTAGACCGATTCCAGGCCCGCGAACTTTGAAATATTTTCTCCCTCTTCCCTGAAGCCGTCGTCTGGAGATATGACGACTTCGTTCCCGTCCTCTTTCACCTGCTTGCCAATCACTGCTTCCGCCCGTATCTCTTCCCCCTTCGATCCAAGAAACGCCATCCCCTCTGGGGAGTGCATGTTCACCACAAACACCCTATCGAACCTCTCCAGGAACAATTCCGAAAGTACCTTGGCGCTAACAGCCTCGAACTGCTGAAACATCACATCTTGCCTGGCGTAACCAAAATAAGGGACCAAGAGAATCGTTTTCTCGGCACCTGCGTTTTTCACTGCATCCACTGTCAGGAGGATGTCCATGATTCCGGAGTCTGGATATGTGCTCCCGACAACGATCGCCTCATCAAGCGGTTCCTCTAACCTGACGTACAACTCTCCGTCTGCAAATCTCCTTCTGTTGATCCTGGCAAGAGGAATCCCCAAAATAGGTGAAATCTTTGACGAAAGCCCCTCTGAATTGCTAGTGGAAACAATCTTCACAAAACTCTATTTACTCGTACTAATAAATCTGTTGGCTGTTCAGTTCCAGGAGTTCTTCAATTCTGAATTGGCACTTCTTTTCTAGGTGGTAATACAACCCCTTCAGTCTGGGGATTTCCGAGGATAGACCCTTTTCCTTGTAGTCCTTCGCAATAACGTCAATCTTTACGACCTTGTTCCCCTTGAGCAGAGTGTCCGAGTTACACACTATCTTTTCTTCAATCGTCCTCGGAATGTAGTCCTGATCTGGCAGCTTAAGCTTCTTTGCAGTGCTCTTCAAGAGCCCCGCTCCAACGTGAGTACTGCAGAATCTCGCTATCGCTTCGTCCATCCCTTCTCTCTTCAGGATCCTGTACCCCTCAACTCCATGGAAGATGCTGTGAGTCACTGTCCTTCCGATGTCGTGAAGAAGGGCACCTGCCTCCAATAGACGGCCATCAGAATCGCACCCTTTTCCCATGGCGAGCGCAACCCTGCTCACCATTATTGAGTGCCTCATCAGTCCATCGTCCGCACCATACTTTTCGAGGAGAGCAAGGCACTCCTCCCTCCCGGGTATCCGCAATACCTTCTTCCCTTTACCCTCCGGAATTATCTTCAGCTCGCCGTTCAACTCCTTCCCTCTCCCTAGTCGATCAAGAAAGATGGAAAGAGCCGACACTTCGGAATGAGGTTGGTTCTTGACTGCAATGTTGAAGTCCGCCATCTCGTAGATTGGACGGGGAACTTTTTCGGATCCAACGATCACCATTATGTTCTCGAGCTTCCTTATCTCGCTTATCCTATCTTCGAGGGGGATTCCATACATCGTGAGGTGCACTTTGGCACCTCTGAACTTCCTGATCGCTTCCATGTAGTTTCCGAATTCTATCTCGAAGTTCCCTCCGAATTTCTTTGTAACGTTGTTTATCGTTCTCCTGAGTTTCTCGTCCACCCTATCCACAATAATCCTATCGGCGCCAAACGCCCTAGAAACCAGGGCAACGTGGGTTGTTATTCTCTTGTCTCTTTCTGGTCTGTGTCCTATCCTCAGGACGGTGATCAAGCTACTTTCTCCACCTTCATTCCCTTGATCGTGAGGTGCTTGCTCCTCTTGATGATCGCCCTGACATATGTTGGGGATTGTTTCAGTTTTTCCTGGATCTCGGCAATGTACTGAGTCCCGTCGTCGATCATCTTTGTTATCTTGCTGCAGTAAGTTTCCACTTCCGAATCCTCTAGGGAGGCAACGTAAATCACATCCCCCGCTTCCTCAGTTGGCAGCAGGATGTTTATCTGAATACTGGTGTAGTAATTGTGAAATACCTTCTTTGGCCCATTTGGGGTGTTGGACCACTGTGATTCTACGAACTTTATTTTCTCCATGTATTTCAGGAACTCTACCGCCTTTGCTCCCAGCTTCTTCTTGACTTCGTCTTCGGTCATCCAGTTCTGGTTAAGTAGCTTCAATAACTCACTCTTCGTCCTGTCATTAGAAATTGTAAAAATAGTGACTAAATCTCCTACATCATTAACGACCTTGATTTTGTTCATAGCCTTTTCCCTTATATCCTCGTCACTTAAATATCTTCATTTATCTGAGACCTAAGGTTATTTTTGAAAGTTTGGAATTTTAGTCACGCTTCATTGCCAGCTGTTGAGCTAGAATGAAAGGAGCACCTATCCACAGGACTGCCGAAATGAAGAGTAGAATGGGGGTAACTCCAAAAGCGGCAGGATTTATGCTCTGTGATGATCCGAAGCTACCGAGTCCTCCCCCCAAGGTATGATTCAGAAACAGCTGAAACAGAGAGGCATATCCCGCAGGATTGGCATAATCGAAGAGTACTTGTAACGTTATGTAGGATGAGGTACCTGAAGAAATGGAAAATGCAGAAACTACTACGTCGAAGATAACGCTCCAGAACAGTCCAAAAATCATGAACACTCCGATGAGTGCTCCCAGAAGTGCTCCTGGAGATTTCAGAAGGTGGGAAAACAGGTAGGCTATTGCCAGGAAAGAGACGCCCACGATCGAGTATGCCCACGACACCTCCAGGATGAACGGAAGTGGCATGAAGACGTGAAAGTATCTGTACGATATCAGGTCGCTAACAATCACTGCAGCTATGATCGACAGTGCAACCACGACAGAGTTGGCTAAGAATCTGGATCTGATCGCACCTCCTTTTGTGATGGGTCTCTTTATGATACTTTCAAGGACGCCGGTCACCCTATCCTTCCCGTATGTGAAATATGCCATGAACACGGACAGCAGCGGAATGAATATCACCAGTAGAGTGCTTTCGATGGAGAAGAAGGCTGATTCCACTGTGCTGGCAGTGAAAGGTTTGTACACAGATAGCGGCCCTATGGGCGACCTAAACATGACCGTTGAGGAGTAGCCACTCTTGATGTACAACCCATAGGTCTTATTGACAGCTCCCGAACCCAGGGAAGGAAACACGGCGAGATGGGTGAAAGAGGAATAGTCGTGTTCCCACACATAGCTCGTACTAAGCACACCTGAAACAACGGTTGCTAGATTCACATTTATCGAGGGGGCTGTATGATTTCCTGTAGGTCCCACATAGAACAATAAAAACCCTAGGTTGGAAGAATTGCTTGGATCGGTGATGCCAGAAATTACATTCAGACCAGAATATTTCACACTTGCGACGTTTATTTTCATAGAAGTGTTTGTGTTTGCTTTGAGACCGAATGAAGAAGTAAAGGTATAGTTCAGTGTTAGGTATATGGAAGTGGAATGATCGATCCTGTCCTTGAGTGGTGCGATGATGTTAAACTGCAGCGTTCCGGGTGATGTTTCAGTCCCTTGATAGCTCGTTCCGTTTAACAGTACCATTGCTGTAATGCCCTTAGCCGGGTTTCCACTCTGATCGTAGAAATAAGAGACGAGCGTGACGGCGTTTCCGTTAACATAGTAGCCCGAGACCTCATTGGTTGTTCCGATCCTGATTGTGTGAGAGGTGGACGAAACACCTCCCTCGTAAGAGATCAGTGCAGAGAGGCCTATGATTGCAACTATAAGAACTATCGAAAATCTGTTTGTTAGAGAACGCCTGATCTCGTATACTACCGGCCTCAACCGCTTTCACCTCCAATGAGAGAATTAAACTTCTCAGGGGAAGCGTAAATTGCAATCAATGGAATTACTTCTTCACCAAGTTCAACCATAACTGGATCAATTTCCGGACTCCTTTCTGCCTCCACCCTCAAACATTCAACGGGCATCATTCCATTACGCCATCCCTATGTGTTCCGGTCATGTTAATTTCCGCCCCTACTGCTTGATTTTCCCTTTTGTATTCCTTCTTCTCCTCGTTACGAGAACCAATCCCACGACTAACACGATCACGACTATTATTGTAGCAATCAGGATGTCTCCCGACCTGAACGCTTTGCTGTGATTCGGAGGTGTCGTTGTTTGATTGGTGTGATTAAGGGAAATCTTGTAGTCAATCGAATGAGAGAGGAGTGTCGTGTTTACAGGTTCAGCATAATAGTTCTGGTAGAAGACTCTAACAGAAACTGTGGAGGTGCCATTTTGAATTCCCGCTGGAATACCGAATGTTAGACTGAAAGGTGTGGGAGTGTTGGAGTCAACTTCTCCGATATACGTGGTACCAGAGGAAGATGTGTTCTGCTGCGCAAAAGTAGCGTTCAGAGTGAGGTAATAGGCAGATCCGACCCCCTCGTCCAACAGAGTACCGCTTACGGTTATAGAGCTACCAGAAGTGTTTTCAGAAAATCCCTGTACAATCAGGGATACCTTAGCGACCGCAAGGAATCCCACACTAAATGTCTTAGATAACACGGTGCCGGTGCTGTTATAGTAATCGATTGAGACTGAAACGGTATAGGCCCCTTGGGTTGTGCTTGGCGAACTGCTCAATAGAATGGGAATTGTGATTCCGCTTCCCGAGGGTAGTGTGGCGTTGGGATAATAGAAAGTCGAGTTGCCGGTTACCGTGAATACTGAAGGAGCAGTGATGCTTACAACGGGAGAATGAAGTGTAGAGTTACCGATGTTGGTAATGTCCAGAACTGCGGACGAGTTGACTCCTAGTGTGACATAAGGAGATGCCATCTTAACTTGCAGTGATACGTTCTCCGAATTGCTCGGCTGCTGAGTGTGTAATCCCACGCTACTCTGTGTTGTAGACTGAGTTCCGGAGGGAGTTGTAAAGGTTTCCGAAAAAGAAATTGTGACTGCCCCTGAAACGGACGATGAAACGTAAAGTGGCTCGAGCCACGTAAATGAGC
>JACWAC010000014.1 GCA_014874235.1 Thermoplasmatales archaeon | reverse complement strand
TTTCGAGCCATTGTTTTAGAAGATGCAAACTCTTTTACACGATGCCGAACGAATCTCTCAAACCATTCAAATACCATCAAAATAGATTTGTTCTCTAAATCTCATCGGGCCTCTTCACTATTATTTCGCGGTCATTTAGATCGGTCCCGAATTTCCGTAATTCCACAGTTTTAACTCTTAGAGACATCTTGCATCATTCGAAAAATTTTAGGATTAGAGGTTCTAGACAGGACTGAGAGTCGTTGGAATATCCTTTCTTCTGACTATTCAACCTGATCTTGTGACTAAAGAGCTCCTTTATTTATGAAACATTTCGTGTTTTCAAAGAATCTTGCTACGTTTTACTTGCTAGACCTAGTTCTTCGCTATCAGCAATTCACCATTGTCCGCGCACTATGAGATCTTCGTACAGTTGTTCCAGTTCATTTTCTCTGTGGATCTCGTGCTTTGATAGCGTTTCAAAGAAATTTCTAATTCTCTTGTCCTTGTACTCATTGGACATAATTGAGAATACGTTTCGCAAGTTGTCAGAGACTTTCAACGCATTGATGATTACCTTCTCTTCATCCGAGAGAGAAGAAACATCGGCCGATAAGAGATGCCCAAACATCCCCAAGTGTCTTTCGTCGGTTTCAACATTCACATTGAGGTCCCTGGTCACCACAGAGCCAAGTTCCCTGCAGTCCTTTCCAGCTTCCTCGGCAAAGTCATTCAGCATGGCTCTAATGTGGGCCCGTTTTGCCGTTTTCGAAAGACCTTCGAAGTTGTCCTGGAGATCACAGTAGAGGATCTTGGTCTTTGCCATCAGCTCCTGTCTTACTGTATCAAAATTCCTGTCTGATAGGGTTTCTTTAACTTTTTTTGTCCTTTCCACCGCTCTGACCATTAACAAATTAGTATATGAAGTTTAACCACAACTAATAATGACAATGAAGTTCCCCCCAGTAGCGCGCTGAATCTATTTTGTAATGATTTGAAAGAAACTTATACCGATAATAGCCAGCGCAGCGAGATAAGGCTTATTAAGTGTTCTTAACTTTATCAGGCGGTGGCATTTATTGAAGTACGTCGACTATACGAGAGTTCCCATCAAGCACTTTGATGCTGACAAGAGGGTAAAGACTCTCGATATGGAGACCCTGGTACCTTACACGCTTGATGAAGTTGTAGCGGAGAGTTCGAGGTGCCTGGGTTGCGGTCTGTGTATCCAAGGCTGTCCTGCCAGGATAGACGTACCCGGATATCAGATTGCAATGGCAAGTGGGAACATAGAAGACGCGCTGAAGATCAACTTCGAGAAGCTGCCCTTTGTGGAGGTCTGCGGGAATGTTTGCCCACACCCCTGTGAGGATGCGTGCATTCTGGACGACAACAAGGGCCCGATAGCCACCCGTCACATCAAGAAGTACATATCAGAGAACCTTCCAGACTACAAGGAAGTCCTGAAGGTCAAGATACAAGACCTCGGAGGACATCCGAGCGTTGCTGTCGTCGGAGCTGGTCCTGCCGGGCTCACTACCGCGTTCTATCTTTCCATAAACGGCATAAAGGTTGACGTTTATGAAGCTACAGATAAGTCGGGAGGCGTAATGGTTCACGGCATCCCTCCATTCAGGCTGCCCCGAGAGGCAATAAAGAAAGAAGCAGATCACATAATCTCCTACGGTTCCAGAATCTTTTACAACACGAAGATTGGAAAGGATGTGGCGTTCGAGAAACTAACGAACGAATACTCAGCAGTGTATCTGTCAGTCGGGAACTGGAAACCGACGAGAATAAAGATCCAGGGGGAAGAACTTAAGGGGGTCTATCACGCCCTTGACTTCCTCTACAGGATAAACAACGGCGAGAAGATCGACGTTGGCAGCAACGTGGCAATTATCGGCGGAGGCTTCACGGCTTATGATGCTGCGAGGATCTCTCTCAGGCTCGGAGCCAAGAGGGTAGCCATGCTCTACAGGAGATCTGCGACAGATCGACCGGGTTATCCTTCGAGCAACGCAGACGAAGAACTCGAGGAGGCAGGGGAGGAGCGAGTGATATTTGACTGGGAAACCAGCCCGTTCGAATACGTTGGAGAGAATGGTAGGGTGAAGACGCTGAAGTACTGGAGAAACCAGATGGTCGATACTGGGAAAGGTAGAAGGCAGCCGGTTCCCTTAAAGGACAGGGAATACACAATTGAGGTAGATACCATAATAGAGGCGACTGGTCAGAGGGAGGATCTGTCGTTCATTCCGCAAGATATCGCGGAAAAATTGGCGACGACGCCAACTGGCGATCTGGTTGTTAACCAGTACAACATGACGAGCTACCCTGGCATCTTTGCTGGGGGAGATATAACAAACAAGAGAAAGGATATAATCAGTGGAGTTGCAGATTCTGGAAGGGCCAGCATGGGCATTTTGCTGTACCTAAAGGAACTCGGGAAGATAACGAAGGTGCCCCAGAGGTTGACTAACTATGAAGGCGGTCCTTACTCCACCACATGTTATGAGATGGAAGAGAAGGACTTGCCAATTTTGAGTCCAAATCCAACGGTCATAAAATACTAGGGTCTAGGCATCGGAATTACAGGAATATCTATTTCCTCCTTGACTATCAAATCCGTTCATCATTGCTTTGCTCATTCTGTTCATCCTCGTAATCTTCTTCTTTCAGACTCGAGGTTTCCTTCTTTTCCTCTTCATCGGCGACTTCGTTTTTCTCCACCATATCCTCGATTGGATTATTTGTTTTCACCGTTTATTTGGCCGCTACGTCTTCTGTCGGATTCCTCTATTCCAAGATCAAGGTGAAGAATGAGATCAAGTGGCTTGGTATGACGGGATACATATTGTCAGGGTTAGGCACTCTCATTATATTTCTGGTGATAGCACTTCACCTGCCTGTCGTGATATACTTCTTGGGACCATTGGTACTCGGTGTTGGTGTCGGAGCAATTGAAACGTTTGAACCAACGATAGTCTCTACAGTGGTTGCAGGAGAGAAGACCGGAACCGGATTGGGCACCCTCACATCATTCAGAAGCATAGGATTGTTCGCGGGTAATCTTGTGATGGGCGTGTTATACGCCTTCTCATCAAGTTACTCCTACGCGTACGCTACTATCGTGGCAATCCTTGGTGGAATGATAGTGTTGTACTTCGGCAGAGAGTATGGCAAGAGCAAGAAAGAGGAGTAAAGCAACCAATTCATTTGACCCTTTCTGATTTCAATAGCCAGTTGCCCCTGGCTATTATACCTTGAAAGCATTCTGCCATTGATTAACATGAAATTCTCAAGATTGATCGTCGATGGAAAAACTATACTGGCTTTGGAAGAAGAGGGAAAATACGTATCTGTTGACGATCTGTTAAAGCGAGATAGAGGGAGTACCGATTTGAGCTACACATTCGATCATTCGAGTCTAATCGAAGAGCAAATGAAGAAGGGAAACTACTCATATTTGGACGTCAAGAATCCTGGTTTTGCTCCAGCTGTAGGAAATCCTGGAAAGATCATCTGCATAGGATTGAACTACAGATCGCACGTGGAGGAAACGGAAAAGAAGATCCCGGAATACCCCGTCCTTTTCAGCAAGTATTCCAATTCTCTTGCGGGTCATTTGGAAAATATCAAGATTAATGGTCCGGGTTTGAAAGTTGACTACGAAGGGGAACTGGGAGTGATGATTGGAAGAACTGCGAGGAACGCTGGAGAAGATTTTGATAAGTACATTTTCGGCTACTTCATAGGAAATGACATCTCCTCCAGAGAATTGCAGTACAGGACTTCGCAATATCTCCTAGGTAAGACTCTCGACGGATTCTATCCCAATGGGCCATTTGTTGTAACCAAGGACGAGATAGCAAGTCTGCAAAATCTCTGGATCAAGACAAAGGTCAATGGAGAAGTCAGGCAGGATTCCAGTACATCAAACATGATTTTCTCAATAGGGAAGCTCATACCTTACATCTCAAGATTCCTGACTCTCGAGCCAGGGGATATCATATCCACCGGTACTCCTGAAGGCGTAGTACTTGGTATGAAGGACAAGCAGAACAACTGGCTTAAGCCTGGAGACACCGTGGAAGTGAGCATAGAAGGACTCGGTTCGCTCCAAAACAAGTTTGTGTGAATGAAGAGTGGTGCAGAATAACTAGTCCTTCTGTTTCAATCGTCTGAACATCTTGAGTAAGCTTATCCAGCTATAGCGGATTCGAATTCTTGATTAGTGAGGATGATACTGAGTACAGCAGTACTACGCCAGCTATATTGATTGGGGAGAAGAATAGCCCGACAACGAATAAGATTCCGGCTGTACAGAACCTTGAACTGTTGAAATGATCCTTCAGCCGGAACGGGTCAATTAAAAAGCCAATATGATCCCAACGAATCCCAAAATACCTCCGATGACAGTCTCCGCTTAAAGAAAGGATAAAATAGTCAGTCTTCATCTCTTCTCGGTTGACGGCCATAGCGACGGGGAAACACCCGGTCTCATTTCGAACCCGAAGGTTAAGCCCGTCCGCGTTCCGCACGCGTACTGTGTTCCGCGAGGGCATGGGAAATGCGGTTCGCCGCCTCCATTTCATGGCAAATTCTTATAGGAAGTAAATATGCCTTAACAATGCGGCCAACCCTCATTGCTTTTGACGTAGATGGAGTTCTTCTTCAACCCAAGAGCAGCTGGAACACGATACACAACTATTTTGGAGTTAAGAACGAGGAGTCGCTGAGGGCTTTCCTGAAAGGGGAAATAGGGTATCAGGAATTCATCGATAGGGATGTGAACTTGTGGCTCCGCAAGAAGGAGCATATCACGAGGGGCGATTTCCATAAGATCGCGAAAGACATCCAACCGAATCCCAACTTCCACTATCTGAAGGAATTCCTAAAGGAGTTTATGGGACACAAGATAGCAATTTCTGGGGGGATAGATGTTATTGTATCAAAGGTTGAACAATACTTTGACCTGGACGAGATTTATTCAAACGCGCTAGTGTTTGAGAACGATGTACTAGTGGGTGGAACTGCAGTCGTTAACCCGCACGAGAAGGGAGCGTTCCTTGAAAAATACAAAGGTCACAAGGTCTCGATAGGGGACTCGGAATGGGACAAGGACATGTTCAAAAACTCCGACTACTCTATACTATTCAACTCCGACTCTGACTTTGATTTTGTGGATTGCATCATTCGCGGCAACGATCTGAGAGATCTGACGAGAGTTCTGAAAGACCTGAAATGACGGACAGACTCTCCACGGGACTGCCAAGGCTGGACAAGTGCATCGAAGGTGGTTTCGAGAAGGGAATAATAACGGAGATCTACGGAGAACCGGGATCGGGAAAAACAAACCTGGTCCTCTTCTCTTCCATTAAGTCCACTGAGATCGGGAAGGTGATATACATAGATACCGAGGGAGTTTCAACGGAGAGAATTTCCCAGATCACGAGTAACGAATCTGCTCTTTCCAATCTCAAGTTCTTCAGGATCAGGAGCTACGAAGAACAGCTGGAATCTGTTCCAAAGATCCTTAACTTGGTCCAATCCATGAAAGACGTTGTCCTGCTCGTCTTTGATACAATCACGGTCCACTACAGAGCAGAGAGAGAAGTGAGAGCGGAACTCAGGAGGAAGACTTCCAATACTCTGATAACACAGATAGAGATGCTGAGCAACGTTGCGCTGTCCAAGAACATCCCGGTCATTCTAGTAAATCAGGTCTATATGGACAAGACCACCAGCGAGGCACAGCCGGTGGGTGGAAGCGCACTCTCTCACATCGCAAAGGCAATATTCAAGATACAAAAATTCGGGAGCGGAAGAAGGGAGTTGGTGGTGGT
This sequence comes from Thermoplasmatales archaeon, assembly GCA_014874235.1. GTDB lineage: Archaea > Thermoplasmatota > Thermoplasmata > Thermoplasmatales. The sequence goes on along the minus strand of JACWAC010000014.1, from coordinate 8,405 downwards.
CAAGCACAGGAGTCTCCCTGAAGACATCAAGTGTTCCTTTGTAATCTCTGAAAAGGGCATAGAATAGGTTTTTTAGTAAGGTTTCCTTATATAAATCAGATGGGAGTAGACATTTCCTCTCTACTGGAATCAAGCGAGGTTGACATTAAGAATCTCAAGGGAAGAATGCTCGCAATAGATGCTTTCAATGTCATATATCAGTTCCTGAGCAACATCAGGGAGTACGATGGCAGCCCACTCAAAGACAAACAGGGGAAGATCACTTCACACCTGTCTGGACTCTTTTACAGGAACGTCAGTCTGCTGGAGACAGGAGTGGTACCCGTTTATGTTTTCGACGGAAAGCCTCCAGCCTTGAAGGCCAAGACTATCAAGGAAAGGATAGCACTGAAGGAGAAGGCGGAGGAAGAATATCGCCTCTCACTGGCGATGGGTGATTACGAGAAGGCGAAGAGCTTTGCTTCCAGAACCTCCAGGCTAACTTCGGAGATGATTGCAGAATCGAAAGAACTTCTCAATTCGATTGGAGTAGCTGTCATAGACGCTCCCTCAGAAGGAGAAGCAGAGGCCTCTTTTCTTTGCAGGATTGGATCTGTCTATTCTGCTGTTTCCCAGGACTATGACTCCCTCCTATTCGGCTCACCACGACTTGTGAGAAATCTTACCATAAGCGGAAAGAGGAGGTACGGAAGGACCGGAAGGGTGGTGGATGTGAAGCCAGAGATGATAGTGAACGACGACATCCTGAGAAAACTCGGAATAACCAGGGAACAGTTGATAGACATGGGCATCCTTATCGGGACGGACTTCAACGATGGCATAAAGGGAATAGGGCCGAAGAAGGCCTATCAGCTGATAAAGAAGAACGGTTCCCTGAAGAACATTTCCAACATCAAGATAGAGAACTACGAGGAAATACACAACATATTCCTTAATCCGGATGTGGTTGACCCCGGACACATAATGATTCCAGAATTGAACGAACAGAAGACCTTGGAGCTTCTGGTGACGAATCACGACTTTTCGTCCGAGAGAGTCATAGCTGCTCTCAGCAGGGTGAAGGAAGCAAGGAAACAGGGGGTGCAGAGGAGCATTGACTCCTTCTTCTAACATCTACCTCGCCATAGAGGGAATTGACGGAACCGGCAAGACTTTCGTCGCGAGACATATAGCAGAGAAATTCAATTTTTCAACGATTCAGGAGCCATCTACTGGCCATATAGGCTCCCTGATAGCGGAAAACAACTGGGACCCAGTCACTGACTATTTCCTCTTCATGGCCGATAGGGCAGAGATGCTGAAAGATTGGGTCATAAGGGGGAACGTTGTATCGGACAGATCCCTCTATTCCAGTTATGCATACCAGGGTTACCATCTCAGCAAGTCTTTCGAAGGTGTGAACCAATACTTCGACTTCTTCATGAAAACTGCGAAACTCCTACCCGTTCTCCCCACTCACGTTTTCATTCTCTTTTGCGATGTTGACGTGGCCCTGGGAAGAGTGATGAAGAGGGGAGAAACTTCGAGATTCGAAAAAAGAGAATACCTCAACGGAGTGCAGGAACTGTACTTCAGTCTAAAGGGAAGAATCGATAACCTTACTTACGTTGACAGCAACGGGAATCTTGACCAGCTGTACGAAGAAGTTGACAGGCAGATCACAAAGTTGTTACAACGGGGCCGTCCTCTCTGAGATAAACGGAATGCTCCGTCTGTGAAACCATCTCTCCCTTGTTCTCTTTCAGGATTGGATAAAAATAGATGTATTTCTTCTTCTGCGCTTCCTTTATGACGTAATCATGATTTTCAACGCTTCTTGCTGCATCTCTCATTGAGAATGGCAGCCCCCTCGAGACCTTCCGAAGCGTTTTTAATGATTCGTCTGAATCCTCTTTCAGGCAGAGCATTATGTTTCCGAACTCGAGTCCTTTCACCCTTCCCCTGCCCGTTGTTGCGAAAGGTTCGATTGCAAAAGTCATACCCGGGTACAGCTTAACCCTTGACCCATCATCGTAGTTTGGGAATGCTGTTCCGGCGTGAAGCACATATTTTTCTAGGGTATGTCCGGTCAGGTTGTATATTGGATTGTAACCATATCTCCTGATCGTCGATTCAACTTCCCTCCCAATCTCCGACGTGAGAGCCCCGACTTTCACTTTCTTGATTGCATTTTCAACAGCCTCTTCTGACGCCTTGATGAGTTTTGCCCACTCATTGGTGGTGACTTCCTTTGTCACAGCTGTGTCTGCAAGACAGCCTTCTATCTCAGCGCCTAGATCGAGTTTCACCAGGTCCCCCTGCTGGAACCTTAGGTCTGTGTCTGGAGCAGGAGTGAAATGGGCAGCCTCATGGTTGATTGAAAGATTGACTGGAAATCCGATGTTGGCCCCCTCTCCCCTTATTAGATCCTCAAGATAATCAGCCAACTTCCTCAGTTCAAAACCCTCCTCAATCATCTTGTATCCTTCCTTCCTGGCCTTGGAAGCGATCTTTCCTGACTGGACGTAGTTATCGAATTCCATGCTCTGCCTCCTTTATTGACTTAAGGGTAATCATTCCCTCTCTTAACATTTTCTTGGTGGTGTAGTCATAGATTGTTGTGGGTATTCCGCTGATTTCTCCTCCATTCACGTACAGCCTGACTTTATCACCGAACTGTCCCATTATCTCTTTGAGATCTGCGGAAGACCTGAAACCTCGAATGTTTGCTCCGACCAACGTTATGGGTCCGACTTTCCTGACTATTTCTCTCACAAGAAGACTAGAAGAGATCCTCGCTGCTATCCTCTCATTCACCACCCAGTGAGCTTCCATCTTGGATTTCAGTATGAGGGTCAGCGGACCAGGCATTAGGTTCCTGACTATGTTTTTGGCCCCCTCATCCATGATGCAGTATTTCTCCATATCCCTCAGTCCATAGAACCCAATGGGACTCGCGCTCTGCATCTTGATCTTCTTGAGCGCGTATACCATGTCGTATCCCGACTTGCTGTTTATGGGGACGGAGAGTGCATACAACGTCTCCGTAGGCAGAACAACCGGACCTCTCGCCATAGCATCTGCTATCAACTGAACGTTCGTGATGTCCGCATTGACTTCCGTCATGGGAGTGTCATAGTTTCACTCTATTAATAAATTAATGACCTCACAGATTGAAGAAAAGAATCACACCCGCAAGAATGTACTGAACGGCAAATCCCGCAACAAGGATACCAAACACTCTCGTCAGCGCTCTCGCACCCTTTTCCTTTATGATGTTGTATAGATAAAAGCTTGACATGAAGAGCATAAAAGTGATAACGGCTACAACTACCAGTCCCGATACTACCAATATGGGATTGTATTTGCTCATCAACAGAATGATCAAGGAAATCGCGCCAGGACCGGCAAGCAGCGGAGTTCCCAGGGGCACAATTCCGACATCCCTCTTTACCGCTCCACCCATCTCCTCACCCTTCTTTCCCGAAGGCTTGTCTCCTTCTGTGACCATCTCTATACTGGTCAGCAGAATCAGTATTCCCCCGGCTATCTCGAGAGCTGCAAGAGATATCCCGAAGTAACGGAGGATGACAGAGCCTGCAAACGCAAAAAAGAGGAGAATCAAGAAACTGGAGATGGTAGCGTCGTTGACCAAATTTCTCCTTTCCTTTACCGTCTCCCCCTTGGCAAATGCTATGAACATGATCATGGCGGCGAATGGGTCTACGACGACGAAGAGTTCTATGGTAATGTGGAGGAAGTCGTAGAGTACGCTCATTTTCTGAGTAATATATCGCATTAGTATTAATTTTTGTTTTTGAAAACCTAGAGTATCAAACAATCCCTAGAACGAAGGTCCCAAGAGGAGATGGCCAAAAGATATCGAGCGATAAAGGGGAAGCTTGTGTAAGGAAAGCCAATTGCTTCATTTGATTTTTTACATCTCCTATGCAGGGAGATCGTCTGCAAACCACCTTGTTTCTGGAAGTTAGTCGATGTCACGCTTTTGGATAGGAGCGAAGAAAAGTTGATTAAAGAGGATACTTTAAACCGTTGTGCTAACCCTGGTAAGGTACTCGGAGATAGGTACTAAAGGCGATAACAGGAACTACTTCGAGGAGTTGCTCTCGAGAAACATAATGGCCAAACTCAACGAGAGTTCCGTCAAGGGGAAAGTGAAAACTGAAGAGTCACGACTCATAGTGGAGACAGAGGGCGGAGTGGATCACATACTTTCAAGAGTGTTTGGGATTGCCTCCTTTTCGGTTGTCGAGAGAGTAAACTCGACAATAGAAGAAATAGAGAATAGGGTTTCACAGATAGAAGTCAAGGGGAAATTCAGAATCACGGTGAACAGGAGGGACAAGAACTTCCCCATCACATCGCAACAATTTTCTGCGAGATTGGGCGAAATAGTTCTGGACACGAACCCCGAAGCGAAGGTCGACCTATTCAACTTCGACAAGAACATCGGGGTCGATATTGGTTCGAAATTCTCGTACATCTACGACGATACGGTTCAGGGAGTAGGTGGAATGCCTGTGAGATCTCAGGGAAAGGGAGTTGCGCTGATATCGGCTGGAATCGATTCTCCTGTGGCGGCATACATGATGTTGAAGAGGGGGATGGAACTCAATCTCATACACTATTTCCAGAGCTCTCGTACCCTTGAAAAGGTGTTCAGAAACAAGGAACTTCTGGAACTGTATTCTCCCTATCCAATAGAGATAAAGATAATGGATCACAGGAAGATGATAGGGAAGACCGTGCTGGAACTGAGAAAGAACAACGAACAGAGATGGACGTGCATCTTCTGCAAGAGGGAGATGTACAAAGAGGGAGAGAACTACGCGCGGGAAATCGGAGGAAAGGCGATAATAACTGGAGAGGACCTGGGGCAGGTGGCTAGCCAGACCCTGGACAACCTGAACACGATAGAAGGAAATGTGAACATGCCAATCTTCAGACCCCTCATCGGTTTTGACAAGATCGAAATAGAGAGGCTGTCGGAGAAGATCGGTGCTTTCGACATATTCCTTTCAGATACCTCGTCGTGCGACTGCTATTTTCTGCCGCCCAGACCCAGAACCAAGAGTAGCCCGGAAGAGATGAAGGCAGTAGAACTGAAGATACTCGGTAGGTCTTGATGATTTCCTCTATCAGACTCTATTTTCTTGGAACGGGAGGTTCATGGCCAACGCCACAGAGAAATACCCTAAGCGTAGGAGTGAGGATTAACGACGAGGCTATTCTCTTCGATTGTGGAGAGACCGCACAGACTTCGTTGATGAAGAGTTCCCTCTCACTGATGAGAATAAAGAAGATTTTCATTACTCATTTCCACGGTGATCACTTCCTGGGACTTCCGGGATTGATCCAGACGATGAGTTTCTACGGAAGAACCGAACCACTCGAAATATACGGTCCGATAGGTGCTTCAACGGTCTTGGGAAATCTGTTGTCGATAGGTTACTACTCCCTGAACTTTGAGATGAGGATCGAAGAGTTGAAAGGAAGTGGCTCGATCGATTTCGGTGATTATTCCGTTGCCTATGCAAAAGCTAGCCACACTATACCAGCACTCTGTTATGCGCTAACTGAAAAGGATTATGCAAAACTGGAAGAATCGAAGATCAAGGAACTCAAAGTACCGAGAAATCTCCTCGAAAAGATCAGGAAAGAAGGATCTGCAAGGGTGAATGGCAAGACGATCAATATTGAGGACATATCTGCAGGCATAAGGAGGGGGAGAAAGATATCGTATTCTGGTGACACCAGGAGGGACGAAAGCCTCCTTGATCTATTCAAGAACTCAACCGTTCTCATACACGAATCGACTGGCGACAAAACCAATCAGAGCAAAGTGATTTCCTATGGCCACTCCACCGGGAAGGATGCAGGAATTCAGGCGAGGGACTCAAATACAAAGAAGTTGATTCTTGTCCATTTTAGCCCTAGATACAACGACATAAAGCCGATCGTGGATGAGGCAAAATCTATCTTTCCAAACGTAACTGCGGCTGAAGAACTCATGGAAATGGAAGTCAACATTAACGACTAGAATATCGGTCCCAGGGAGAAATTCAAACGTCAGTTGTGTAAGGTTTCCTGTACCAGCACATCAGATCCAGATCATTACCGAAAACGTATATTTCCTTTGACTACATGGACGATCAAGAAATGAAATATTGCCTCCTCGAGATTGCATACGATGATTCGTTTTATGGCTTCCAGGTTCAGCCGGACGTAAGGACAGTTCAGGGAGAGATCCTGAGAGCTCTCTCCCCAATCGGCGTAAAGAAAGTTTATGGCTCTTCCAGAACGGATGCCCGCGTAAGGTCAGCATCCTCTATAATAGAAGTTGAACACGATGATGTGAAGAAGGTCTGCAAGATAGTGGACTCACTAAAGGGAATTGCTGTTTTAGGGTTTTATGAAGCAGATGAGTTCGTGAACCTAAGAAAGACGTTTGAAAAGGAATACCTCTATTTCTGCGATCACAGTTTGAACAAGAAAACACTCCAAAGAACCATAAGAGAGTTTCTGAAGGGGAAACTGGAGTCATTCTCACGAGACCCGTCGAAGAGAGTAGTTCTTTCGCGAATAGAGTTTTCAATCGGGAAGACTCATACCATCTTTCTCTTCAAGGGCAGGTCCTTCTCGTGGAATTTTGTGAGGATAGCTGCAGAGTCCATAATCAAGCGATCCGAAGGAGGGGTATCTGATGAGGAATGGATCGAATTACTCTCAGGAAAACGAAGATCGAGATACAAGGGAAAACCAAACAATCTCATACTGTACAGAACGAAGACTCCCTTTGAATTCAAGAGATATGAATCGAGAAATCTGGCAACATTGAGAGCGAGAATCTTCCAGGATTTCTACTGGATATCAAGCATAGATGACACTGTGAGAGAGCTGGCTGATTCCATCAAATTTCTTGGATTGTAGCAGATCGAAATCATCTCCACACTCTCATTTTGACAACAGCGCGAGATCATCAGCGAGATTTCTGAGCTTCAAATTCTTCTCCTTTGCAAAGTCTTTAGCCGCATTCGACCAGTCGTAGTTATCTATCAGTATCAGAGGATTTTTTCGTATTTTTTGCCAAACAGAATTCAATTCAAACATCACATTCTGATAGGAATGATCCGAATCGTGGAAAAAAACATCGAGACTTGACAAGGAATCTAACACTTCAACCAGCCTCTCTGTCGATGTACCCTTTATGTATTCGAGGTTAGATCTCAAATTGGAAGGTATTAAGAAACCGACTTCTCTGTCTCCTTTTCCGTACGGAATCCCCGGATCTATGCTTATGAGCCTTCCATGTTTCTTCATAGCAGATAGAATGCTTGTCGTTGAAACTCCAGACCCCATGCCCGTCTCAATTACAACATTGGGTTTTCTCTCTCGAATGACGGAATACATGGACCTGACCTCGTCCTTTGATATCTGCCAATAGCGGCCATTCTTTAGCGTACTTCGTTCGTAATCGACCACTTCCTTGCTTTCCTTCAAGAGTGATTTTACGTTCGAGACAGACACACCCTTCTTTTCAAAATAGTCCCAGAAATCGTCGTTTAGCATTACGTCATCTTAGAAAGCTAATATTTAAGTCTTCCACAACAGTTCATTACCCGAGACTTATTCAATTATTACGCTAACTGCGGAATGTCAATTCTGGCTGAACATAATGGTGATCAAAAATTATCAAAAAAATAGATCGGATCCACCTAGTGTTCAGACTCATAATACAGTCCGATCTTTCTCTCCGATAAGGTATTCAGGCTAAGGCCGTATTCTTGGATTTGTCCTCTTTGAGTGTGTGTTTGGAGAGAACCGAAACTATTCCGCCAATTGCTACCAATATTCCGCCAACTCCGCCCGCTATGAAACCTAGTAAAGCCAGAGCTATTGCAGTTGTTTGACTCTTGATCCAGTTTACTGAAACTAATGCAATTATGCCTACTGCAAGTAGCAATAGCGAGCTGTACAGGCCAAAGGTAGTCGTCGCAAATCCTCTGAATCCAATTTGGGCTATAGATGTAGCCCCGAGAACCAGAGCAATGATACCACCGATTATGAGCAATATTTTCGATATCTGGTAGCCGTCATCTTGTTCCATCGTTTTCACCTCCTTTGTTCAACCAAAGAGTTTGGTCAACCTCTCGCTTTCCAGAGAACATCGCTTAAACGTTTCGTATTTAGTAGGCTGAAAACAGAATTTCTCCGATCTTTTCAAGAAATTTGAGATGCAAACGAATTACTTCAGAAAATTATAATCAATCCGTTTACCAAGTTTTGAGTAATCCCGGACGTGTGGATTGAGTGCCTTGACCAGAAACGGACCCTTAGATTGATAACGCTTAGAATTTTAGAGGAAATCGGAGACAAGCTTTAAATAAAGTCCCCAATATATAGCA
>JACWAC010000096.1 GCA_014874235.1 Thermoplasmatales archaeon | reverse complement strand
CCATCTCTAATCTTCGTAGTACCAGCCTGAAAGATCAAGGATGAACTCGAGATATAGAAATCTCGATGTTCCTATCGGGATCAATTTGTTCGACCCGCAAACCATAAATTTCAAATTGCCGTAGAATTTTTGGGAAACATGAAGTTAGGGAGGAGGGACGTCGCTATAATCTCTTTAGTAATCATTGCAGGGGTGGCGATAAGACTCTTTCCTAACATACTGTACTATGCGTGGGGAAATGATTATGGCATCTACTACTACCTCAGTCAGGCCTTCTTGAGTGGGAAGGCGCTGGCTTATCCGCCGTCCTCACCCTGGGGAACGGATGGATATCAGTACTTCCCCGTAACTTACCTGATTGTTGACTTCGTTCATTACGTAACAAGGCTGCCCGTCAACGTTTCTCTGGACTACTCAATTCCGTTCCTGGGCGGACTGACACCCTTCATCGTCTACCTCATTTCCAGGGAGGTGGGTTTTGACAGAATCACTTCTGCCCTTGCTGGATTCCTGCTCGTAGTGAGTCCAATCCAGCTGTACCAGACGTCCCAGCCCAACTACCTCACAACGGGCCACTTCTTCCTCCTTCTGTCCATTTACTTCTTTATTGCATATCACAGAAAGAAGATTTTCGCAATCCCCATGGCCATCTCCATAATCCTTTTGGTCCTGTCCCACCAGCTCTCCACATATTTCTTCCTCGTCTCTATCATAGGCATGGTCTTTGCGGTAAATTTGCTAGATGCAAAGTGGAAGCCACATCTTATCGCAGATATGCTAGTAATCGAACTATCGGGAACGCTTATGATGGCCTATCTCCTCATCAGGGTCCCAAACATGGTCGCTTTCTTTTCGAGAGCGGTGCACGGATTGGGGTACGGTGCGGTCATAGGATTGTTTTACGCATTCATTCTTGCGATGTTCTTCGTCCTCAGGAATGTTAATTCTACAAGGATAAGAGAATTGGCGATCGGGACCATAAAGAAACTAAAATTGGAGATTGCGCCGAAGAGAGACGTTGTCCTGGTCTTCGTTGCAGCAATAGTATTGATTCTGATGTTTGTCGCGCTTAGCGTTTCGGGGTTTATCCCCGATTACATTACTTATGAAGCCCTTTTGATATCCCTTCCCTTCATAATTTTCATATCCGTCTCGGTGGTGGGAATAAAGTACTTCCTGATTGAAAACAACATATCTGAAGTACTTGGGTGGTCAATGGCGATCATCCTTTCGCTGCTTTACAGTTTTGCCTCAAAAAACACAGTTCTTATACCCGCTAGGAACATAGAGTATCTCTCCGAGCCCTTCTGCATCATCTCTGGTTATGTCCTGATCAAGTGGTACCATTATTTCAGGATATCAAAGAAAGGGACCCGCACGAAATTCAAGCAGGTGTATACGTCAGGAGCAGTCTCCACACCCGTGGCGATCAGCACACCAGCTGGACTGACGATAGTGAATGTACCGAGAACTAGCACCGCTCAAGGCATCAGGCACTTCTCATACTCAGCGAGACGGCCGGTGGAAAACTTGATAGCGATAGCTGCTGTTTCACTGGTCCTGCTGATGGGTGTCGCAAGCTACCCCATGGTTTCGGATTTTGTTCCCTCCCATACCGAAGCGGTGACGCTCGAGGATAACAGCACCATACAGTACCTGGTTCAGGTGGGGGACAAAAACATGTCGGTCGCTACCGATCACCAGATCGGGATACTCCTCTTTTCCTACGGTTTCAGCGCCCCATTCAACAACATATCCGTACTTTGGAATTCCACGAACTGGCAAGCTGCCACCAACGAAATCACTGGAGAAAACGGTACGTACCCTCCCCTGGGATACATCTTCCTGAACAGCTACATGCTCAGGTATGGTGTATGGGGTTACAACAGTTCGCTCAACCCCAACCAGGCGCCTATAATGGTGAATGGGAGCGCCTTCACGAAATTCTTCGAACAACCGTTCAAGCTGGTATACCAGAACAGTTCAGAGAGTGGGAACAGCACCTCTTACCTGTTCGCACTGAACTGGACCTACCTCGGAGAAAGAGGATACAACTTGTCACACTACGAGGGGCTTTACAGGAACAACACTACGAACGGGTCCGCTATCCTACCTTTTCCCACTTCTCTAGCTTCTGAACTGACGAAAGGGTACTCCCCCTCTTTATCTCCTCTCTTAGCCTATTCTCCCTCTCAGCAACGTCTACGGCTCTATTAGCTATCTCTTGGGCCTCTTCCTCTGGGATGACAACCACGCCTGAATAGTCGGCGACGATATAATCCCCTGTCCTGATCTTCATTCCGTTGATCTCTATCTCGCTCCCTATCTCGCCAAAACCCTTGGGGTCCCCTGCGTTGGATGAGACATACTTAGAAAAAGCAGGGAACGGTATTCTCATTATTGAGTCCAGGTCCCTGATCGCTCCCCAGATTACCACTCCCTTTATCTTCTTAGTGACGCAGCTCCAGGATGCGAGTTCTCCCCAGACCGCATCTTCTCCCCCGTCCGCATCAATGACAAGAATGTCCCCCTCTCTTGCGTGATCAATTGCCTCTACTGGTTTTGCCCAGTCTCCGTTTACAGTCTTAACAGTCAGCGCCCTTCCCACTATTCTCGTGTTGGGAGTACTCCTTGACACTATCCCGTGAATCGTTCCACCCCTGTGCATTGCATCGGATACGTTGGACGATGAAACTTTTGAGAGTGCTTCGATGATTTCGTTTTTTGAATACTTCCTGTACATATCCTCGTGCTCTGCGACACCCGTTGCGATTACTCTCTTTATGGATGCCGTCTCCTCAGTTACATTGGGTGCCTTGGTAATCGCACCTCCAACTATGATTATGGACGCCCCCCTCTTGACGACGTCAGGAATGGATTCTTTGTTCAATCCCCCTGCAACGGCAACTGGAATCTTCGTGACAGCGACGACTCTTTCCAGCATCTTCAACGGGTTCTTTCCTATCATCTGCATATCGATTCCCACGTGCTCGCAGAAGTACTTTACACCTAGTTTCTCCAGTTGCCTTACCCTCTCCTCGACATTCTCAACCTGGAGAAGGTCTATCATTATCTCTGCGCCGTACTTCTTTCCTGCCTTCACAGCCTCCGTGATTGTTGGATCATCGCTTATACCCAAGATTGTAACGATCTGGGCACCGCTTTTTGCCGCCAGTTCCGTTTCAAAACCTCCAACATCAGCTGTCTTCATATCTGCGACAATAATCTTGTTGGGAAAATTCCTTTTGATCTCCCTGATTGCCTGCAGCCCCTCACTCTTAATCAACGGAGTGCCGACTTCTATCCAGTCTGCTCCGCCTTTCACTGCTTCCTTGGCAACCTGGAGCGCTCTGTGCAAGTTCTCGAAATCTAGAGCCACCTGTAGAACGGGTTCCATATTATCCCCTTTTAGATTGAAAATGACTACTTTAAGTTATCACGAAAGTCTCCAGACACGAGTCCCCTATTATATAGCTCTTGACCACACCCGGAAACCAACCTAGGTAATCTACTCGCCCATGTCCAAAAGACGAAAAGAAATTCTAATTCATTCTAGAGCATCGTATTCTGTCAGTGGACCCTCAAATACGCAGCTTTGGCAAACAATTATTCAATCCGAATCCACTGGCAGTCCTCTCACTTTGATACCCTGCCACCACAAGATCAAGATGAGGCCGTAGTACGGCTTCCTAAAGAGTCGCTCCGAACTTCATATGCTTGATTTACCTATCCATATCTGTCAATATATCCAAGATAACTGCCGAGTATAGAGGTTTCAACATGATATCCCGTCTTTTGTGGTCCGCTTAAGAGCAATTCGAATTTTGTATCAAATTTTGAAAGTTGTACCAATAATTAGTTAAAATAAGTACAGGTAAAAAGTGCATGAGGTCTGTAACAATACTGACTCTGGCGGTTGTGCTCAGCCTTCTAGCCGTCCCTCTAAGCTCGGCCACTACGATGCAGGCTACAGTAAACACGCACACTAATGTCGCAACCGTCAACACAACCAGCAACTATGTCCTCTACTATACTTACCCCGCAGACAGCAATGCGTCAAAGGAGCTGAACGGCACAGTCGCTTGGTTGAATGCTACGTCCTACGTGAACGGCACTACCAGACAGGAAATACAGCAGGATATGAACAGTGCGGAAGTCACCAGTAGCGCATCAACCAACGGGTCTAACTCGTCGTCTGCAACCGGCGTCAACGCGTCCAGCAGTAGCAACCAGACGGTGATACACATCGTAAACGCTACGATTACGTATCACGTTCATGCCTTTGCCAACCAGACTAACTTGACCGTGTACAGAAACATGACACTTCACATGACGATAACAAACGTTACAAAGAAAACTGCAGGCAACTCTGCTGTTATAGATATGTCTTGGAGGGCATTTGGAGTCCAGGGAAGGCTGGAAAGCACCTTTCATGGAATGCTCGCTGTACGCGTCCCCTACCTTAACACAACGGTGAATGCTGAAATAACAACCACCATCGATGTTAACGAACTTGGTGACATGAGTCTGGGATTTGAGAACGGCAATGCAGGTAACCTTGACATAAGTGGCTTCCTCGAGCAGGACGGATTCAACGGAGATTTAGCCACCTACAGTACAGTCAACTTCCACGCCTTCGGTCAACCGCTCTTTAGCTGGGTGAAGGTCTACGATTCAAACACCAACAGCACGACCTTCTACTACAACACCTCTTCAAAATATGCCGTAAACTCGACAATCAACGACAATGGAAGCCTTTACACGTTGAAGTTAAGGATCGATCCTCACGGATCACTGACAACGAATGGCTATGCAGAAGTATCATCAGCAAATGACCTGGCTGTCACGTCCGTGCCTCCTTCCGGACTGTCAGGTGTCACGGTCGCTTTAGTGAGTGTGGTAGTTACTCTAGCCCTGATCGGAGCAATCTCTTACGTAGTTCGAACGAAGCGGGTCAAGAAGTAGA
>JACWAC010000095.1 GCA_014874235.1 Thermoplasmatales archaeon | reverse complement strand
ATGAGACTCAATTTCACTTACAGCTCTGATGAGAACATAGTGGAAGGTGTAAGGAGACTGGGAAAAGTCTTTGAAAATGCGAAAGAGTAGCGATCGTTAGAGAGCTTTAGAATGCGCCACCGTTCTGCGGATTCAGTGGAAAATAGATTATGGGGGAATGCTCCAGAGTGCGTGATTATCACGAAATTATAAATAGATTACTTGGCTATTTGAAAGGGGACATATTATGCCTGAGATTGTCAATAACATAGACCTAAGTGCTGTTTTGGAAACAAAGAAGAAAATAGAGTCTGATGGTGGTCATTTCTTTCTCGAGAAACACATTGATGGGGAATTCCACCTCGAAGGGAGTCCGATGTTCACGGCTCTCCTATCGTCACAACACGCGACTTTTACGATGGGAGCGGACGAACCTGGAGTGTTAGGTGGTAAGGGAATCTATGCAACTCCACTGAATTATTTGATGTTCGGTGTTATGTCGTGTTTTGCTTCAACTATAGTTGTCAACGCAAGTATCAAAGGAATCAAACTGAAGAAGCTCAAGATGAAGGGCCATCTCTACTATGACATAGGCCCCATGCTAACTAACAGCAACTTCCCGCTTGCAAAGGAGCTGAAAATTGAGGTCGAGGCGGATCAGGACATCAGAGAAATCATCAAGGCTTCGGATAAGTGCCCTGCATTCTTCATCGTATCTCACGGGATAAAGTCTGAGGCAGTGCAGATCTGATTTAGGGCATCCAAGTCTTAGCAGAAAGAAGACTAATCCCAAACGGACTGTGCTTAGGTGTAACTCTCCGAACTAAAGTCTATCGGCTGTTTCCTCTCAGGTATTGATCCTGTCCGGTCAGCCAGTCCTGCCTTATAGGACTAAAAACATCCATGTCTATTGTGTCCTCCATCGCGGTGGCTTTGTGGGGGGTGTTTGATGGAATAACTAACACCTCTCCCTCCTTTACGCTCATCCTTTTACCATTGATCTCAAACAGGAGCTCGCCCTTCACTATCCAGGTTAACTGTTCGTTCTCATGGTGATGCTCTGGAACAACTGTCCCCTTTTTCAGTCTGACTTCAGCTAACATCACTCTATCGCCGTAGATCAGTTTTCTAGAAAGCATCTCCGAGAGCTTTTCAGAATTAATTTCATTCCAGCTGGTCTTTCTAAGTTCCGACATGAATTTATCATGAAGCCCCCATATTTATTACTTTAGCCGACGTTAAAATTGAACTGCATTTTATTAAATATCCGCAAATACTTAGCATTCATGGCAGAGAGAACTTACATTAAAGACCTCGTTGGTTCCCCGTCACTTGAAATCGTAAATTTGGTACTCCAAAAGACCGCCGCTGGCGAAAGCATTACTTCCCTAGCAATAGGCGAACCGATGTACAATACACCTGCAGAAATCGTTCAGGTCGCTTATGAAAGCATGAAAAATGGTGAAACACACTACACCTCATCTTACGGAATCAAGGATGTCAGAGATGCCATAGTGGAAAAGGTGAACAGTAAGAACAAGATAAATGCGGATTTTGATAACACGATATTTATAACATCAAAACAGTCCATCCACGCATCGCTAATGGCAATAGCAGGAAACAGGTCCAGGGTTTTAATCCCAGATCCAGGCTACTTCTATGCCGAACCGATATTGCTTGCGGGATTGAAACCGGTCCGTTATCATCTGAACGAAGATCTCTCTTTCAACGTAAATAATGTTATTTCACAGATAGACTATGACACTGTCGCCGTCTTGATTAATTCACCCGCGAACCCTACTGGAAGAGTCATCGGAAAAGAGGATCTCGAGAAACTTTTTTCAGTTTGCAAGGAGAAGTCTGTTAAGATAATCAGTGACGAAGCCTATGAAGATATCATGTATGGGAAGGAGCATTTTTCCATTGGCTCGCTAGAAGATCATCCAGATACAGTAATAACAATCTTCAGTCTTTCCAAGAGTTATTCCATGACGGGATGGAGAGCAGGGTATACGATTGGAAGCAAGGAAATTGTAACTAATATTGCAAGGGTAGTGGAACATACGTATACCTGTTCCCCTCCATTTATTCAGAAGGCATCAGCATTCGCACTGAGAAAGGGAGACAAATTCATTAAGGAATTCAGTGTTGATTTCAAGAAAAAAAAGGAACACGTAGAGAGAAGACTGTCTGAAATCAAAGGAATGAAGACATACCCAATAGAAGGAGCTTTTTACGTATTCCCTTCATACAATTCGAGCATGAAGTCGCAGGATTTCGCGAAAGGACTCCTTAATAAATATCAGGTAGCAGTGTTGCCTGGAACCGCATTTGGGGAGGCCGGTGAAGGACACATCAGGATGTCTTTTGCTGGATCCCTGGAAGCTATTGATCGCGGAATTGACGCATTAGGTCCGTTCCTAGATTTAGTGTCTTAGTTTTGCCTCTGAAGGATTCGATCGAGTTCTTGTACTGTATCTGAATTGCCTCTCTGTCGGTACCGAACATTATGTAGTTGAATCCACGAGCAATTATTGGTTCGGGATTCTTGTTCGCAAGTGGAGAATATATTCCGACAACCAGGTTTCTTGATCTGCATTCATTCAGAATGGTATCTATGACAGAGACAAATTCTCGATTGTTCCAGGAAAACTCAATCCCCAGTGCAGTGGTTAGATCTACGGGGCCAATAAAACATCCTTCCAAGCCAGGAACGGACAGAATGTCACTAAGGTTCTCAAATGCCTTCTTGGTTTCAACCTGAATCATCACGGCTTGTTTGTTAGCATTTTCAATGTAGGAAGTAAAGGCATACCCGTACCCTGATCCCCTTCCAGGGCCCACTCCTCTTACGCCAAGTGGAGGAATTCTTGAGTAAGACAAGGCTTCCTCGACTTCTTGGACTGTTTCGATTCCAGGAACTATTATTCCGGACACGCCTGTGTCCAAGACCTTCTTTATTTCGTTCTTTTCCAAACCTCTGATTCTGGCTACAACCTCCAAGGGCTTTGCAGCCATAAGAATGTACTGAAGTCCTGCCACATCCATGACTGAGTGCTCCATATCAACTATCAAGAAATCCGGTCCAATTGAAGAGATCATTTCCGCGATCGAAGAGTCGCTAATGCTTATCAAAGGAGCCAGAAGAGATCTAGAACTCCTGAGTTTCATCACGAAGTCATATTGCGCGCTCATTTTGGTATATCACGAATAGACTCTAATAGCTTGCCACCTCGTACCTGCCACATTTTCATTTGGTTGACAGTCGCTATCGTTCGTATGACTCTTACTTCTTCACTTCCTGAAGATCGCAAGTTTTATTTCTGTCATCTCTTCAATTGCGAATCTAATGCCCTCCCGTCCCAGGCCACTCAGCTTCATTCCTCCAAATGGCATCACGTCTACCCTGAAATCTGAAGTGTCGTTTATCAGAACTGCCCCAAAGTCTAGTCTCTGAATGGCCTTGGTTGCAATATCTAGGTTGTTTGTATAGATACCAGCTTGGAGACCATACGGGACGTCGTTTGCCATCGTTATCGCCTCCTCAAAATTCTTAACAGGCTGAAGAATTGAGACCGGTCCAAATATCTCATTGTGCCAGAGACTTAGATCGTGTTTGACTTTGGCGACGAGCGTCGGTTGGTAAAACCTTCCCTGCCTCTTTCCTCCTACTAGTACTTCAGCACCTTGGGAGACCGCATTGTTGACTTCTTTCTCCACCCTGATCGCTTCTCCCTCCGCTATCATAGGACCTACGTCTGTGCTATCATCCAGTGGATCACCCACTTTCAGCTTTGCAACTTTCTCCACCAGGCGCTTGGAAAGGTCGTCATAGACGTCCTTGTGGATGAGGATCCTTTGGGAATGTATGCAATTTTGTCCCTGTGATTCCATCGCAGCGTCCACTATGGCATCGGTAGCTAAATCAAGGTCTGCATCGTTCCAGACTATGACGGGCGAATTGCTCCCCAACTCCATTGAATATTTCTTTATTCCTGCTTTCTTGATAAGTTTCTCAGCCGCTTCTATTCCTCCTGTGAACGTCACCTTCTTGATTTCATCTGAATTCAAGAAGAAATTTGTCACTTCTCCTCCACCCGGACCGATAACAGTTTGCATTGCATTTTCCGGCAATCCAGAATTGTTAACAAGTTCGTTGAGTTTGTAGCCAGAGTATGGCGTAAGGGATGCAGGCTTGTTGACTATGGAGTTTCCCGCTGCAAGTGCAGGTCCCACCTTGTGGGCGACAAGGTTCAGGGGATCGTTGAAGGGTGTAATGGAAAATATTGGTCCTATCGGGACTCTATTGTAATATGCAAATCTGTTCCTTCCGCGTGACTCGACATCCATCGGTATTGTCTCTCCATAGATCCTCTTCGACTCTTCGGCAGAGAAAAGCATAGTAATTGATGCCCTTCTTGCCTCTCCTCTCGAATATTTTATCGGTTTCCCAGCTTCGTTTGCAATTATCCTTGCGAATTCTTCTCTCCTGTTCTCCAGCTCCTTTGATACTCTTAAGAGAGCTTCGTAGCGTTCAAAAGAGGGGAGTTCCCTCATTGCTTGAAATGCCTTCTTTGCCTTGTTTAAGGTCGTTTCAGCGTCCTGTAGGTTCGAATCCTTTAGTTCAACAAACTGATCGCCACTATACTTGTTCTTGACAATCATAATTCAAGATAGTTTTTTCGAAAATATATACTATCGGTTGGAACCGGAACTGGCTTCCTTGGGCAAAGACGGTGCCCTAACAAAGATCTAATTTTTGTTCCTCTAATTTCCAAATGTTTTCAATTTCCCTTAGAACGGGAACCTGACCATGCCACCGTCTATTTGGATGTTCGTTCCATTAATGTACGAGGCGTCGCTGGAACAGAGGAATGAGACTAGATATCCGATTTCCTCTGGTTTTCCAAACCTCCTTGCTGGGATTCCCTGTTTGATGGCATCGTACGCCTGCTCAATGGTAATGTTCTCTTTCTGGGAATTTCGTTTCGCGATGTTTTCCAGTCTAGGGGTCATGA
>JACWAC010000013.1 GCA_014874235.1 Thermoplasmatales archaeon | reverse complement strand
AAACCACTGATGTATTCTGAATGGTGCTTGAGGCCAAGAGAATCGTTTGTGAAGTACTCCAGTGTTTTTAGTGAAGAAAGAAGCCCATACGTGTTCATGCGACTATTATGTAAACGGTCCTGCCAAGGTATTCCTTTGGGCAGTCTATCTTTGCACTGTTCCCGAATTTGGTGACAGTTCTTACAAAGTATCCATCTATGTTCTCAACGTCGAGTCTCGTTGCAATTGTTAGAGGTCTCTTCTTCATGGGATATACAACACATATCCAATAATAAACATTCCTACTCGATCAATACAAGAGAAGAGCCAGTTGACGGCAAGGTGACTCTCTACAGAAATCAATTAGTTCCTTTCGGTGATACTGGTCATATCATTAAACATTAATATGATAATATGATTGCACAAAGTGAACAAGAGAAATCGGAATCAGAAAAATCTCGATCACATGACATTAGGCAGAAGAGATGGCATTGTAGATGCAGGAATTGAAAGTGCTTCTGGAGGCTGGAATAATATATGGTAAAGTTTGGCAAGGCGCTTCCTCTCAGAACGATATTGTTTCCCCTATTCGTTGCAGTTTCGATGATAGTAGGCATTGAATTGAGTTTCAAGGCGAGCACATACATTGCCGGAGTTTCTGAATTCGGGATTTCGATTGGATTGTTCTTCATGATTTATCCTGCGATGACGAAAGTCCGTCTTAACGAAATCCTGAAGGGAATGAAGGATGTCAAAAAACTTGGACTGATGGTCCTTTTGAACTATGCAATCGCTCCCTTCCTGGTTGCTGCCTTAGCCTACGTCTTCTTCTTCGGAATATTCGAAAAATTTGGTCTTATAGGGTCACAAATTGGTTCCCAGGTCCTTGTAGGAATCATCCTGCTGGGTGTCGCTCCCTGTATAGCAATGGTGATGGTCTGGACGGATCTGGCAAAGGGAAATCTGGCCGCGGGAGTTTCCTTCGTCGCCTGGAACTCCATAATTCAGGTCCTTACGACTCCTTTCTTGGTTTACCTGCTAGCCAGAACAACTCTGACAATCGATCCACTTGTGATACTCAAGAGCGTTCTGCTCTATCTGGTTAGCCCTCTCATAGCAGGCTCACTTACCAGATACTTCCTTGTGAGGAGGCCATATTTCGCGAAAATATTGAACACGCTCGGGTTCGTTCAAATCTCTGCTCTTATGTTCACCATTGTCAGCATCTTCTGGAGCGAGGGCGCCGGAATCGTGGACAACGTATATCTCATTTGGATGGTAGGGATCGTGATGCTATCCTTCTATTTCGTACTGTTTCATGTGGGGTACTATGCTGCTAGGAGAGCAAGGTTTGACTATCCGGATTCTACAGCTATAGGATTCACCGTTTCTGCGAGAGACTTTGAGATCAGCATTGCTATTGCAATAGTCGCTTTTGCTGCATACCCCTATGTGGTGTTGACGACTGCAATTGGTCCATTACTCGAGATTCCACTTATGCTGCTGCTGGTCTGGTTGCAGCTCTCTAGAAGGAGTAGTATTTTGAAAGCAACAATCGGAATGGAGATGAATAAGAATGAGGAGTAATGAAATAAAGGCGTGCACGTTGAGAAATGTTAAGAAGGTTGACGTAAAGAGATATCAGAGAATTGCGGAAATAACGTCCGCTCTCGCAAATGGAACGAGGATTGCGATACTCCACATAATCACAGAAAACGACGAAGTGTGTACCTGCGAGCTGGAATCGGCGCTTGGCATTCCTCAACCAAGCATCACCGTGCATCTGCACAAGCTGTACGACGCGGGTTTGCTGGAAAAGAGGGAAGAATGGAGATTCACTTACTACTCAATTGCACCCAGATACAACGACCTGATCAAATCCATTCTGAACAATAAATTATGAAATAGGATTTAGTGAAGTGTCTTCAAAGGTTGACTGGAGAAATTCACCCGAAGTAACCCAGGTCTTCCTTCCTTTCTTCGTTGGGAAGACTCTCAGTCATTCTGCTCGTTATGTCCTCTATCTCCTTTATCCTCTCGTCGAGGCTCGAAGTATCAGTACCTAGATTCAGGTAATCGACGAGTATTTTGGTCACTTGCTTGGCAGATTTCGGGTCCGTAAAGTAACCAGAAGTCTCTCCCATGAGGCAAACACCGGGCAGATCGAACAGCTCCGCTCCCATTCCTAGGAAGAGTCCTGCGCCTCCGACAATTCCCCCTCCAGGTTCATTCTTTGAAAATATCACTCCCAACTTTTCCACCTCGTCCCTGACCTCTTTCGAAGTGTAAGCGCCTAATACCCTTGGAATTTCCATGAGTTTCCCTATCTGATATCCGCCAAGTGTGATGATCTTCCTGACGTCCAGTTTCGTTCCCAGTTCGAGGACCTTATAGCAGATTTCATACTGCCCCTGGGACGTAAGTCCCTGGAAGTCCCCAGTGAAGAATACCAAATCTCCTTCTTTCCTCCTCTTGTAGTAGAGTTCGTTTCTGACCAACCTCGCGAGAGCTTCCTCGTTCATCAAGACCTGTGGCGGAAGATGATGAGAGAAAACGTCTGCGAGTTTCTTCGCCTTTAAATTTTCTATAAGGAAATCAGCCGTTATCTTTCCAACGTTGCCAATACCCGGCAGTCCCACTATCAGTACCGAATTCTTCAACTTTACACTATCAACCATTCTTATTATTACGCTATCCATTTTTTCACTCCTTCCCATACAGCATCTTCATCCTGTATTTTCCATATTTATCTTGCGGCGAAAAACGCGGAGGAATTGTCGAAATCGCGGTGGACCCGCACTTGGGGCACTTGTTTTCGAGGGTGTAATTGCCGCAAGCAGTACACTTGAATATGAGACTTTTCACTCTTTCACTGGTCCCTCGCCTATCCCGCCGTGTTTCTTGAGATAGGATATCATTTCTTCGCCACTCTTTTTCATGTTTTCTTCTGCAATCTTCATATCCTCTGCCTGTGAAACGATCCTGTACTGAGGTGCACCGAGATATGTTATCTCTATGCCTTCCCTCTCTCCGGCACGAAGAGCCTTCTTGATGATCTCTATCCCATCTCCGGAATTGTCCTTCAGTCTAATCGTTCCTCTGACTTCAGCGATTGGGGGTTTCAGGTTTTCCTTTGCGTAGTCTATAACGATACTCGCCCATTCCTTGTTCTCGAGATCTGCGGAAAATTGCTCAGGTTCAACGGCAGCGACATCAAGCGCGTAAGCAAGTGAACCGAACTTCTCCTCCATCTCTTCCGCAGCTGCAACTTTGTCCAATTTGCCCGGAAATTGAACCGACAGGTTAGCAAGTATCTTCTCAGCTCTCTGTTCATTTTTCCATTCCTTGAGCTTCTCTCTCTTCTGGTGGTCGTTCACCCTCCTAAGAGAGAGATCAAATCTTCCTCTGGAGGGGTTCGCATCCAAAAGCTTGCAAACTATTCGCTTTCCCTCCCTTACGTAGTCCCTGATGTACTTGATCCAACCAGATGATACTTCCGTAATGTGAATGAATCCCTCCTTGCCGGGGAATTCATCTAGGGTGCATACTACACCAAAGTCACGGACGTCCTTGACCGTGCAGACAACGAGATCTCCAATCTCAGGGTCCCTCTTCTTCATTTGAATTCTCCACTGATCTGTCCATTGATCTCGAACTTGCCGCCTGTCGGCTTCGCAAGAACCGTATTGCAAACAGGACACTTCACTTCTGTGGATCCTCTAGCATAAGTGAGTGTTTCGGTCCCACAGTCTGGGCACTTAATCTTTATGAATGACTTATCCATCCCCTTGATCTTGGTTGTCATCTATGCTTCAACCTCCGCTAGCTCGAATTTCTTCGCTCTCCATGTTGGAGTGTGGTAGGCTTTCTTGCAGTCTAAACATCTATATCTTATGTTAATTCTCTTGGTGGGCTTCTCCCTGCCTTCGTAAACAGGTCTGGGGAAACCCCCATAACCCGAAGTAACCCTCCTGAAACGCCTCTGTCCCTTCCTGAGTTCGCTCGCCTTTTTCTTCTTAACTCTCTCTACTTCTTGAAGGGTGTGCTTCTTACAGTGAGGACAATATCTCATAATCTTTCTAGGTAACTTCAATCATACCACCGGTGTTGCAAGCTGAATTTGAACTGCATATTTAAGCGTTTATTCGATACCAGACAAGTGCAGTGCTGCATGCAGATAAAAATAGAGTATTAAACAGTAAAGCCCCTCAAATGAAAAATGCCATTTCCTATACTGTATTTAAATCATCATTCCATTCTTTCGTTACCTTTAGTAACTTCGGGTCACCGATTTCTGCCTGGGTCGCTCTGTCCACCAAAATAACCACTCTTTTTCTTGGTACTGCAATCTGTCCCTTCAAGGTATCTGCATTGCCTTGGCCTTGAAACCAAACCCATTTTACGTTTGGACTGAATGTCTTATCCATTTGAAGTTCAATTTTTCCCATAAATGCATCTCACACTATCCATTGTCACTACTTGCGGCAATGGATTCAAGCACAATAGTTTTGTGAATTTAAAAATGTTTTCCCATTTCGGAGAATGTTAAATTGGACAAAAATTATCAATCTGATGTACATAAAGTTGTTCATGCTGGATGAAGTTCCTCAATCCTTCGACTCGCTGCAAATCGAAAAGGAAGTCTCTGAATACTGGGAAAGGGAGAAGATAATGCAGCAATCCTTCGTAGTGAACAGAGGGAAAAGAAAATACTCGTTCGTCGAAGGCCCTCCAACCGCTAATGGTCCACCCCACATAGGACATGCAGAGACCAGGGCTATGAAAGATCTGTTTCTCAGGTACAAGACTATGAAGGGATTTGACATCTACCCCAGAATTGCGGGTTGGGACTGTCACGGACTTCCGGTAGAGATCGAGGTAGAGAAAAAACTTGGCATAAAGAACAAGGCAGAAATAGAAAAGATGGGGATATCCAAATTCAACAACCTGTGCAAGGCCAGTGTGTTTGAATATGTCAAGATATGGGAGGAGGTATCGAAAAGACTCGGGTTCTGGGTAGATTACAACAAGGCATACATCACGATGAAGGACGAGTACATCGAGAGCGAATGGTGGGCTCTGAAAGAACTCTACAAGAAGGGGCTACTTTTCAAGGACTTCAGGATATCGCCGTACTGTCCGAGGTGTGGCACCACCCTCAGCGCCCACGAGGTCTCACAGGGTTACAGAGAGGTAGAAGATTTTTCGATTTACGTGAAATTCAAGATAGAGGATAAAGATGAGTATTTCCTGGTCTGGACGACTACTCCCTGGACGTTACCAGCCAACGAATACCTTGCAGTCAACCCGAATTTTAACTATCTTCTCGTCAGTTACAGAGGAGAAAAAATCTGGATAGTTGAGGAAAGAGCTAAGACTGTCCTGAAGAAGTTTGAGGTGCTTGAAACCAGACAGGGCTCCTCGTTTGTAGGTGTGAGATACGAGCAGCTCATACCCTACCTAAAGCTAAAGACGGGGCTGTACGTTGTGGCTGGAGATTTCGTTACCAAGGACGACGGCTCCGGCATAGTTCACGCGGCTCCTGCGTTTGGGGCAGACGATTACGTAGTCCTGAAGAAAGAGAAGGGCGAGCTCTACGTCACGGTCGATGAAGGGGGAAAGATCTCCCTTGAATCTCCGTGGAAAGGGTTGGACGTCCAGACTGCCAGCGACAAGATAGTAGAATATCTCAAGGGCACAGGGCAGCTCCTGAAGACTGATAAGGCCGCGCACACATATCCATTCTGCTGGAGGTGCGATACCAGACTGATATTCTATCCCGTGGAATCCTGGTACATAGGAGTTTCTAAAGAGAAGGAAAAGGTTGTCAAATACAACCAGATGGTCAACTGGAAACCAGAATACATACGGGATGGTAGGTTCGGAAATTTTCTGGAAGAAGGGAAGGACTGGGCACTCTCCAGGAATAGATTCTGGGGAACTCCGCTTCCTGTGTGGATTTGCAAGAATGGTCACGTCTTCGTAGCCGGAAGCAAGAAAGAACTGCTGGATAATTCGACCGAAATCCCAGAGAATTTTGAGCTCCACAGGCCGAAGGTCGACGAAATAAAGGTGAAGTGCACGGAATGCGGACAGGAAATGTTCAGGGAACCATATCCCATAGATACCTGGTTTGACTCCGGTTCTGCCTTCTTTGCTCAGTTCCATTATCCGTTTGAGAATGAAGATCTATTCAAGGAAAACAACCCAGTTGACTTCATAAGTGAAGCAATAGATCAGACCAGGGGGTGGTTCTACTCGCTACACATAATATCATCACTCCTCTTCGACAGGAACGCATACAAAAACGTTGTTGTGATGGAATTCGTGCTAAACTCCGAGGGAGAGAAAATGAGCAAATCGAGGGGAGATAAAACGGATCCCATTGATATAATGGACAGGATAGGCACCGATTCCCTGAGGCTGTTCTTCTTTCAGGGTCCGCCGTGGAAACCGAAGAGATTCTCCGAAGAGGTCGCACTGGAATTTTCCAGGAAGCTTCTGGGCATGCTTTACAACTCTTATCTCTTATTCGCCACGAACGCAAGACTGGATAACTGGGGACCGAAGAAGGAGAGGGTGATTTCTGATCTAGACAAATGGTTGTTACACAGGACCAATGAGTGCATCGCTTCGGTCACGAACCACATGGACGAATACGATCCACATCTCGCACTGGACGACTTAAAGGATCTGATACTAGATCTCAGCCAGTGGTATCTTAGACTTTCAAGAGACACATTCTGGAACGGAGAAGTGACTGAGGAGAAGAGGTCGTCATATTACGTAACCCACTTCGCCATGACGAGCATAGTCAAAATGCTCGGTCCATTTGCTCCTTATTTCTCAGAATACTTGTACAGGAAACTGACAGGTGAAAAGTCTGTCCACCTGTCCGAGTTTCCAAAACCAGAAGAATTTGACGTCTCGCTCATGGAAGAAATGGATCAAGTGAAGGAGATTGTGGAATCAGGAAGAAGAATAAGACAGAAGAACGGCTTGATCTTGAGAAGACCAGTGAGCCAGATAGTGGTGACCGACGGCAAATACAGGGTCGTTGTAGCCAAGTACAAGGAACTCATTCAAAAGGAACTGAACTCAAAAGAAGTAACGATCACTGATCTGAAACCATATATGAGACAGAGTTTCGTCCTCAACAAGAAAGCCACCGGGAGAATTTTCGGGAGGGATCTAGAAAAGGCGGAGACGGAGTTTGAAAAGAAAGAAAGTCAGAACGAATTTAGGAAATCTGGCAACGTCACGATACTGGGTAAGATAATCTCGGAAGACTCTGTGGAAATCAGGGAAAACCTGGACGAAGGGTACGTTTCTGATGACATCTCTGACTACAGGATTCTCATAAACAAGGTGTTCGACAAGAACCTCTATCTCGAAGGACTGGCAAGAGAAATGGTCAGAAGAATACAGAGCATGAGAAAGGATGCAAACCTTGACTATACCGACAGAATCTATCTGCACCTCGAAGGAGACGAGTCTCTGATGGAAGCATTCACCTCCTTCAGAGAATACATCCTGTCTAGCACGCAAGCAGAGGAGAAGGAATCCGTTCGAGGATCCGACAAGAATTGGTATATATCGGGCCTCGAACTCAAGGTAAGCATTGAAAAGGCTCAATCTTAGCTCGTTGAATCCGAGGACAGTTTCTCTTTCAATCAACTAATAGAGGATGACGTGAATCGCCAGTCCTAACAGCGCAAGAAGTACCGATAACACAAGAAAGACTATGAACGTCATTATTGCCAAAATGAAAGACCTGATTAGACCTATCTGATAGATTGTCATCAGTATTAGCAAAATCAGTATGAACCCTATTAGCGTTCCGAGAACAGGAATCAGCAGACCTAACAGAATGGAAAATAGCACGAAAACCACGGCGGCCGCTAACGTTGCAGCCAAGGCTCTACTGAACTCGGATCGGTCATGGACAATAACCTTAGACGCAAAGTAGAGTGGTATAGATGCCACGATCCACAGCACCATCAGTGCGATTAGTGCTGCAATTATCTGCGAAATGTTACCTATAGAATCAATGCTCACTTGACAATCATCTGGAATTGTGATTTAAGATTTCTTGCACGTTAAATGCCATGAATTGCAAAATGTCTGTCGGGATTCCCTTGATTATTGATTTCGTCACAGCGGGGGAACGACGAATATTTCGTCTTCTACTTTGATTACTTTAATCTTTCCCTTGCCTTTGACATCGACCACAGGTTTCTCTTTGAAATCGAACGGATCGAGTATATACGCGGTATCTCCTTGCCTGTACAAAACATCCACCTCCTTAACGGTCTCTCCCCCTTTGTAAACAGAATAGCCCTCCAGATCCTGGAGCTTTTTCTTTTCCCTGGATCTTGTTCTGAAATTGAGCAGAGTCACGACGTCGGCCCTAATGGAAACTACGAGGTAGAGATTCTTATCAACGCTGAGCACGTCGGATTTCTGGAAGTTGGGTATACGAATTGAGACCGTAATCCTATAGAGTTCACTTCCCTCTTTCATGCCCACCAAGTGAGATGTTTCCTTGAAGGTTCCACCGTAGTGGTCAATCGCTCTCCTGGCAATCGAGCGAGTGTACTGCTTATCGGACAGTAAAAGATCATACCCCTCCTTTTTTCTGTCCATTTTTGTAAGAAACACATCCCTTGAAGGCGCATTTTCAACCTCCTCAAGGAGCTGGCTGAGGATAGAATCCAGAAGTTGTCCCTTCTCCCCTCTCAGCTGAAGAATTGCCTCATAATAATTGCCCAGCTTCTTTGCGCAGACCGGGCAAGTGGAGGGGGAAGTTTGTAGGAAGAATTGGCCCTTCCTATCCTCTCCGTTCCTTTCGGAAATTCCTTCGAAAGAAACCTTTCTGTTGTATTCGTCGCCGCTTACGTCAAATGTTGCATCACGCAAACCAAAAACTGTCCCGATAACTGAATTTATGACGTCCTTCTCTTTGATTGCTTTTTCAGACCACTGTCCAATGAAGACAGATCCACAGTTGGGGCACTTCTTTACTTTGACGGATTTGACATAGCCCTCAGTAACACTACCCTTTTTGCAATCTTCGCAAATGATAGTCGACCTATCAACTTCCTTGCCGCAGACTATGCACTTCGTTACAGTCTATGACTACTTGGCTAAAATTATTTTGTCCTTTCGACAACCTTTGGAATTTCAGCCGGTGATTCAAAATATTCCCTGAAGAAAACGCAGTTGTCTTTTCCCTTGCATGCTAGGAGGTTGAGTTTAGAACACCCGTGAGTGTCCAGGTATACACACTCATTCTCGAGTGCATTGAAGTGACCCCAGACGTCGCATTCTTCTTGAATGCATCTGTAACCTGGATACTTATAATGACATACGTCTTTCAGGTCAGAGAAAATGCATCGCACCTAAGTTAATAAGTAGCTTGAATAAAAATTATGTTAGACGTTCTCTGCTACTTTTGGCTTCCTTCAGGATTCTATCTGGGACACATTTCGAATGTTACTGGTATTCCTCCGCTTAGTAGAATCGGTTTCTATGGTCTGAGTCTCCTGATTGTTCTTGGGAACGGTATCGCCTTGTTAATGTGATCAAGGCCAGCGAGCCATGTCAAGAGCCTATCGACTCCAAGTCCAAATCCCGAATGAGGAACGCTTCCAAAGCTTCTCAGATCGACGTACCATTGGTAGTCTTCAGGATTGAGGTTCTCCTCTTTCATCCTGCCTATCAATTCGTCCTTGTTCCAGATTCTCTCACCTCCCCCGATCACTTCTCCATACCCCTCAGGTGCCAGGACATCGTGGTTGAGTACGTGTGATGTATCTTCCGGATCCGGCCTGTGGTAGAACGGTTTGAGTTGGGTCGGAAAGTTGTAGACGAACATCGGTTTATCAAAATCTTCCGTGATGGTTCTCTCCTCTTTTTCCCCAAGATCTGACGCATCGCTCAATTGCAGACCCTTCTGTCTTCCGATTTCAATGACTTTTTCGTATCGATATCTGTAGAATGGCTTTTCAACAGCCCTTACCTTGTCAATGTCTCTCTTCACGACCTCCAGTTCATCCCTGTTTGAACTCAAGAGTTGCCGCGCGATGTATATTATCATATCCTCTTCGAGGTTCATCATCTCCTGATTTCCGACCCATGCCGCTTCTGCTTCATAGTGGGTGAACTCGGTGACGTGCCTCCTCGTCCTTGATTTTTCCGCTCTGAATGAAGGAGAAATTGTAAAGACATTTTCTAGTGAATACATAAACGCCTCTAGGTAGAACTGTGAAGATTGTGTGAGGTATGCTTTCTCGCCGAAGTATGGAACTTCGAAAAGAGTGGAACCGCCCTCCACCATTCCCCCGACAAACATCGGTGGCTGAACTTCGTGGTAGTCATTCTCCTTCATGTAACCCCTTATAGAATCTAGGACCGTCTCTCTCATTTTCATAATGGCAGTCATTTCTCTGCTCCGGAGCCAGAGGTGTCTTATATCCAACAAAAACTCATCGCTCTTGTCCTTGGTGATGGGAAAATTCTCTGCAATCTGGTAAATCTTGATTCTACTCGCATGAATCTCATACCCTGTAACCGCCTTAGGCTCTTTCGAACATTTGCCCTCAACCTCTATGGAGCTCTCTATGGAGGCCTTCTTTGCGATCTCAAACTCTTCCTGAGAAACGGCTCCTTTCTCCACGACGACCTGAACGATGCCCGTCGAATCTCTGACGACAATGAAGATGAGTCGTCCCGATTCCCTCGACCTGTAGACCCAGCCCCTTGCCTTCACCACTGAATCTACGTGACTGTCGTTCAGGATATCCCTGATGTGCATAGAGACCCTAATTTATCTCTATATAAATACTGTATTTCAGGGAATATTGGCTTTCTATAGAACAGAACTCAAACGAGAAAGAACGCCATAACTATTGGGAGGAGGCGATGAGAAGTTCAAAAGTCTGCTTGAATTTTGGTACCGTAGCGTATGTCTGGAGTTTCTCTGAATCGACCCACACGTAATTGGAATTCTCTTCGTTCAACTTAACTTCATTGGATTTCGTTTCCATAATCATTGGTGTTATTTCATAGAGAATTCCGTCGCTTCTAACGTAGATTTCCCTGCCCAGGTGCTTCAACGAAGCTTCATAGATTCCGCATTCTTCGATCATTTCTCTTCGTGCAGTCTCCTCTGGAGTCTCTCCCTCCTCAATGTACCCCGAAATTCCGCTGTATTGTCCGGGATATGATGTGGAACTTTCAGACCTCTTCAGGAGGAGAAGTTTTCCATCGTGCACAAGATAGACGGTTGCAACCTTCTTTTCTGTTACGTTTGAAATTGATAGCTCTCCTGACGTACCGTCTATGGAGATTCTATCTCCATTGGAGAAAATATCAAGAGGCACTCTGTCTACCATAGGAATGTCCGAAATTATTGCTCCAGTGACGACCATTTGCTCTGCAGCCTCGTTTATCAGGCCCGCTGGAGCGATATTCCTGCTCTTGAGTTCCAGGAAGGTGTAGGAACCGACGGTGGAACCTCTCCCTCCCTTGAAAGCAAGAATTTTACCGGTAATTCCCGTGTTTTCACACGGTCCACTTGTTATGAATCCCTCTCTGCTTATCTCGCCCAGAGGAGAGATGAGTTGGTCGCAAACCGCTACCTCCGCTGTGGCTTTTCCCGGTGATAAGCCTCTACCTTTGATCACGCTATCACCCACCTTAACAGGTCCATTATACCCATGAATGCCACTTTCTGGTTGCCGTATCCCTTAAGCGGAAGGTAAAAAGTGGCCTTTCCTGAATTTGTACCCGTGCTACCATACTTATTGCTCAGTGGAGATACCACCATGCAGGTGTCGGAGAATACCTTTCCACCAAAATCTTCTATCTCCTTGACGGCAGCCCGTGAATTGGCTTTAACCTCTCTCGAAGTGAAAAGGTAAAGGTCTGGTCCAATCTTCTTCTTTCCCTTCACAAGCTTTGCTATGTAATCAAGCTCTTCGGACGATAGGTGTGGGCATCCGATGGCAATCAGTTCCGGTTCCTGCTGCGCGGAATTCTTTCCGATCGTCTCGTCAATTTCTTCCTTCCCCACGCTCATCTCTTCAGGAGAATCAGAAACCAGCTCCGTCTCTCTGGTAACTCCATCGACGTGAAACATAGGGATGGAGGACGTCGCAGAAAGTGCCGCGGAGAATGCCTTCAGGTCAATGTCCTTTGCCTTCTTTTGTCCCTTGACTATTGGAATTTTCCTGTTCAACTTCGGTCCAAGATAAAGGCCGAGTGCGGCGAATCTCGTATAGTCGAGTGGTTCTTTCACACCTACGACAACGGATGCTTTTCTCCCATCATCCCGGTGGAGTCCGTGGTCAGGTGTTTTACCTATTATCGCCGATGCAAGCGCAGATGGACCGCTCTCTCGGTTCGTTCTTGCACCTATCAGGGAATTGACGTATATAATCGCGGAACTTTCTGCCCACGAAATGTGATCACCGAACTTCGGTTCGTTATAATAGTAGTACGGGGTGCAGGTGAAACTGTCCATCACGCCCATTTTCTTATAGATTTCAACAATCTCCATCTGTTTCGTGTGGAAATTCTCGTCTATGTCTACCGGTCCTCCATTTTCGATGTCGAACCCTAACGGATTCAAGGAAGTGGGTACCGATACCCTGTGGGAAATTTTCCTCAGGAACTGTATGCCCCCCTCCCCCACGTTCTTGTAGGATACTCCGGATATGTGGGCCGACTTGATAGGTATCAGTCTGTCCGCCTCTCCCAGGTCTCCCAGCGAGCTGAGCAGTCTTATGGCAATTTTCTGTGCTTCTCCCATCTCCCCGTCAAATATCCTCTCCTCTTCTCTGGTGAGTTGCAATTGCTTCACCCTTGCGACAGTATTTCTTCAATCTTGTGTTTCGGGTCAGGCGACATAAAGATGCTCCTACCTATAATCAGGTAGTCAGCTCCGCTTTCCATCGCTTCTCTGTAACTACCTCCCTGAGTTCCAACTCCAGGAGAGAGTACTTTGAGTCCGGAAATCTGTTTCAACGCTCTTATTCTTTTCGGGTGAGTTGCAGGTGCCACTATTCCATCCGCCCCTTCTTCCTTTGCCATCAGAGCGATTCTTTCTGATGACTCAGATATGTAATCTGCGTTCCCCGGATGAGACATTTCAGCCACCACGTAGAGGTGCTTAGCTTCTTTCCTCACTTCTCTCACAACATCTCTTCCAACGAACCCTTGAACAATCACTCCATCCGCCCCCTGGGATGACAATATTCTGGCCACATTCTTTGACACATCAGGGATGTCTGCAATCTTGATGTCCACTATAACTTCCCCAAACTTAGATACATCCTTTATAATTTTCACTCCGCTGCCAAGAATCAACGGATACCCCACCTTGAATGCCTTCACAAATTCCGAGACTTCTTCAGCAATCCGCAACGCCTTGGTGACGTCCTCAACATCCAGTGCAAGAATTATGTTACTTTCCATCTGCAGAGTATGTTGTCTCAAAATAAAATATTGTTTGTATATTCCAAAATAAAAACTAGCTGATGGCCTTAATTATGCGATAATTATTTTAGTAGCTTCAAATGTCCTTCTGAGAAAGGTAAGATGAGCCAGGGCACTGGACTGCTGGGAGGAAAACTTTTCGAGTACCTAGACGAGCTTCTAGGAAGACTTAAAGTCACTATAATCATATTCATGGTAGTATTCTTTGCATTCTTCCTGTTGGGTCCGGTTCCTTTCAAAATCTTTGGTTATTCACTCTTCTATCCCTTTCCTTCTTTCTATCACAGCTTCTCTGTCGTGCTTCTAGAGATTATGAAAAAGGGGCTGGTGCCGCACAAGATGGTTCTGATAAACGTAGCACCATTCGACATAGTGGTCAGCGTGGTTTACATATCTCTTGCCGTTTCTATCTCTCTGATCATACCAATACTTGCGTTCCAGATCATAGGCTTCTCCAGGACTGCACTCTATCCGAGGGAAAGGAAGGTAGTCACTTTCTCCATAATTCCAATATTGATCCTATTCATAATCGGAGTCTTGTTCGCACTGAAGTTGATAATACCTGTGCTTTTCAACCTGATATATTCCTTCGCAATCGATGTGGGAGTCCTTCCCACTCTCGGAATACTGCAGTTCGTATCCATCGTGGTTCTGATCACTGCTGGAATGGGGGCAATTTTCGAAACACCAGTGATAGTTTTCTCACTGTCATACGTCGGGCTCGTCCCACCTTCGACCTGGCTGAAGAACTGGAGGTATGCCATAATAGGTGCATTCTTCGTTGCACTTCTGATCTCCCCTGGTGCAACGGGCGGAATAATGGAAACAACAATCGCCATGGTCATTCTCGGCC
>JACWAC010000094.1 GCA_014874235.1 Thermoplasmatales archaeon | reverse complement strand
GTTTAATCGCTTTGGAGATGAAACTCTATTTGTCTTTCAAAAGATCTAGTGACTACAGTATTGAATTTACTATCGGTGGACCGTTTCAAAGATTGGTAGTAGTCAACTTCGTTCAAAAGGGTGAAAAACTAATTGTCATTCCAACAAGCGGATGGGTAGAAGAACTCAGGATTTTTCCATACGCTTACGTTAATTCCTCGACTATGAGAGCTACATTTGAAGGAATCGGAGAATATGGTAAACTGTTCCAAGAGAAGTATGGCATCGAACACTTTGAAAGATACTTTAGTGGAGTAAATGAAGTTATCGTTCTTGAACCATGGGAAGCGGAGCCTAGATACGACAAGAAGATCTTAGGAACAATCTTTGATCGAGTCGTAGACCAGTATTGCGAGGATATAGAGTCCAACTGGGTCCAGCGCCACATGAGAGAGAAAACCGCAGGTATTCTGAACACTTATGCAAGAGATGGAAGTGCAATTCTTGATTTGGGTTGTGGCCCGAAGTCCGAAGTACTAGAAATTCAAAAAGAAGTGAAGATAACTGAAACTGATATTTCACAGGCCGCGCTAAAGAAGTCCCAAGGAACCCATTCGGGTACCAGGGCATCCACCCAGTGGGTTCTACAGACGGAGGAAGATAACTTAACTGACGAGTACGACATTGTATTTTCGAGTTATGGGTATCTGAATGTGGAGGACATTCATACTATTGCTCACATTTTAGACCAAAACCTCAAAACGGGAGGCTATTTCATTGGGTCATTTATGAACAGATACGGACTGCTTGACCTGTTTTTGAGTCTTCTCAAGAACAAAGGAGAGTACATCCGAGAAAGAATGAATGGGCGGTTGACTGTCGGGCAAGGAAGGTACAACAGTTTATCGTTCCCAAGGAGACCTATCTTCTTCGATGCTCTTGACGGTCTAAGGATCAAGTATAGGAATGGTGTCTGTGCTGTTATTCCACCATATAACTACAGACGATTAGTCAGTCTCACAGAAAGGGTTGGATTCTTCCCATTCCTAGATTCGTTGGTGGGAAAGATCCCTCTAAGTTGGGTTGGCTCCGATTACGTTGTATTCGTTTATCAAAAAGTAGGTAAGGTGACCTTCACATGAATTTTCAACATTCGGGGATCGTCAAATTTTAGTTGAATTCATTCTCTTCATAGAAATAGGGAAATGCCCCTGGCTCATAGAGATGTATTGAAGGCTCTCAAAGCTATACGGAGGGGTATTTTCCAGACTAAAATATCGTCCACATCATGACCATATTCACGAGAATAGTCAATATGGTTATAACCATACCTGCAACAGTCATGGATTGCTTGTATTTGCTTCCGTTAATGGCTCGCCTCGAAGATACATGTCATTTAAAGTTCTGTACTTTACAGTGTCAAAATAACACGTGTGAAGAGAGAATATTGTATCGAACTCACCTTCCCCTTTTTTCGGGTTCGACTTACTCACCACTATTGCCCTTAGATTTATCCAAGACGCGACGAATACGAATGCCAGGAATTCAAGTGGACTGAATGTCGGAGTTCTCGGAGGGTTCTTGTCGTCACCTACTGAAACATCTTCGTCCAACTTTTTTAGGACGAGGCTGGATCTCCTGATCAGGGTTTTGAAGTAGGTTTCTCCAGAGATAGGAACGACTCTTGTAGAGTCTTTGACCGCAAGTCCTTCCTTCAAGTCCGTGAAATACGATTTTGCGTACGTATCGTCCATGCATAGAGAAAGACATAGATCGTTGAACCTATAGATTCTCCGGAATATCAGGACTTCCAATATTGATATCCAGAGGCGATTGGTCTTTGCGATCAAGAAAATATCTATGTCATCATCTTCTTTTGGTTCATACGAAACTGAGCCGCTAATTCCAATAAATAGCGAGCTCCGGATACTGATTCTAGAGAAGAACTCCCTTGCTTCCCTTATCTTTCTGTCTTTTGCTGTTTCCATTCAGAATGCAGTCTCCCGGAACAGACTTCTGTATTGACCCAACTCTGTCAGATACTTCGCAATCAGAAGATTTTCTCTTCCTATCTTAGATTCTCCCCAATACCTGTTACCAAAGTAATAGGGGAGCTCGACTATCTTGGTTTTAATGTTGCTAGCAATAATGGGTACCAACACTTTGTAGCCTCTGTGATTTCCAAGTGCCAGGTGAAGTTTCTCGTAGGGTATCTTCACATTTTTCCCCGTTGCAAAAAAACCAGAAATTGGATCCTTGAAACCTCTTGTTTGAGGGACGATCAGGTGACAAAGAGCAATTGCAAGTGAAGTGGCAGATGCTCTGTAGGCATCTCTCTTGCTAATCGTACTCCCGTTTACGAATCGACTCATGATCACGCAGTCTTGTCCATCATCGATTTTCTTAACGATTTCCCCTATACACTCTGGGGGATGCTGCAAATCGGCATCCATTACGATCTTGATGTCTCCCCTAGATTCCTTCAATCCTTTGAGATTGGATTTTAGCAACCCTACTCTTTGCGAATTTAATACGATTCTCAACGTGGAATCGGTACTTGCAACTTTCTCGAGCAGTTCAACTGTTCCGTCACTGCTGTTGTCGTCAACTGCGATGACCTCATAGGGTACCTTCCCCATCGCCTTATGAACTCTGTCGACTAATTGCAAAACGTTTCCCCTTTCGTTCAGGGTAGCGGTTACAATACTAACAAAAGGGCCAGAGTCCACTTATAAGGACTTAAAGTGAACTTAATAAATTTTTCCATACATAAATTAAATGCTTCTCAACTGAAAATAGCTTCTGCTGAAAGTCTTATCTTCCTGTCCTTGATAAGTTGAGAGTGATAACAATTTCCAGGGTCTATAATGAAATTACTCCAGGCAAGAGATACAGAATTCTGGTGGATCGACTCTGGCCCAGAGGAGTCACGAAAGAGAGACTGAAATTGGATAGGTGGATGAAGGAAATTTCCCCTACCGATGAGTTAAGAAAGTGGTATTCACACGATCCGAGTAAATGGAATGAGTTTCGGACTAGATACTTTGCAGAACTCGACAAGAATCCTGTCACCCCAGAGTTACTGAAGATATGTCGCAAGAGTGACGTCGTTTTTTTGTATTCAACGAAGGTCGAGGATATCAACAACGCAGTTGCCCTAAAACAATACGTTGAAGAACATCTCTAGGAGCTCTTCTTTCCTAAAGTCACTATATAGTTTAAAACAACGAATTTTTATGTATTCTGATAGGACCATTCGCTATCTTGAAGCGGTGTGTATTTCTGAGATATTTGTGTCAATTTGGCTCCACATACATTTTCCTTAAATATGGGTGAATGAGAGGTAGAAATACTTTTAACATCACATTTTTATCGACATGCATGGACCTAATCTCTCTTAGCACAGTCTTGAAAGATGAAAGCCGCATAAAGAGCAAACCAAGACCCTATTTCAATCACTCCGTGGAATTCAAGAAGAGATTTACAAAGGCGGATAGGGCCAGAGTTCTTCAAGAAGTAGGATTGAACGTATTCTTCTTCCCTGCCGAGATGGTGACCGGATGCGATCTGCTGACGGATTCTGGAACTACAACCATGACCAATGAGCAGTGGGCTTCCCTACACATGGGAGACGTCGCCTATGGATCTAATAGGGGTTACTTTGAAGTAATGAGACAGGTGAAGGAGACCTTCGGGGAAGGTTTCTTCAACCCTATTGCAATTGGAAGACCAAACGCTTTCCTATTCCATCAGGGAAGAGCCAGTGAAGATGCGCTGTTTACTGTGATAGGAAAAATGGGTTCAAATTTCATTATCCCGAGTAATGGTCATTTTGATACTACTCAGGCTAACATCGAAGCGAATGGGATGATTGCAGTGAATCTCTTCTCAGACGAGTTGAACGATGATAAATCGAATTTTCATTTCAAGGGAAACATGAACCTGACCAAGTTCAGGGAGCTTCTAAAGGAGTCAAGTGATAAAATTCCAATTGCATTCATTACCATCACAAACAATACCGGAGGTGGACAACCTGTATCAATGCAAAACATTAGAGAGGCTGCCACCATGGCACACAACTATGAGGTACCGTTGTTCCTCGACGCGTGTAGATTTGCGGAGAATGCGTGGTTTATAAAACAGCATGAGGGTGGTTATGACAAGAAAGAGATAAAAGACATAGTCACAGAGATGTTTTCTTATGTGGATGGATTTACAATAAGTTTCAAAAAGGATGGTCTCTCAAACATGGGAGGAGGACTATTTTTGAAAGATGACGGCATTTTTGTGAGGCGGTACCCACACCTGCCAGATAAGATAATGAATTATCAAATAACTACTGAAGGACATCCAACATATGGCGGGATATCAGGAAGGGACATTATGTCAATCGCTGTAGGTCTAAAGACGGTCACCAACGAAGATTATCTGGAAAACAGGATAAGGCAGGTGCAGGAATTTGGAGAGAGCATGGTCAAGAGAGAACTCCCTGTGATGACTCCCGTGGGAGGCCACGCAGTCTACCTTGATGTTAACAAGTTCTTTGATGGAACTGATATGAGACCCGAAGGATTTGGGGGTGTTTCGCTAACAGCTTTGTTACTTGCCAACTATGGTCACAGAGCAGTGGAACTTGGATATTTCTCATTCGGCTCATGTGATGTGAGCACTGGTAGAGATATATTTCCTGAATTTAATTTTGTGAGATTTGCTGTCCCAAGACTAAGATACGAAAGGCAAGATTTAGAGTCTGTGACCGAAGCTGTTGGTTCGTTGTATGATGAGAGAGAAAAGATTCCTCAGGTGAGGGTGACTTTTGGTAGGGATTTACCGCTCAGACACTTCAAGGCAAAATTTGCTTTCGAGAATATGGCCTAGTTTATAGAAAATTAAAGAGTATATCAGCCGAAGTTCCGTAACAATATGCGGGGGGAGGGATTTGAACCCTCGAACTCCTACGAGACTAGACCCTGAATCTAGTGCCTTTGACCATGCTCGACAACCCCCGCTAAGAGCTGTAAAGGGAGTATGATCTATAAGATTTAACATCTTTCTATTGGCCTCCGCTTCCTGGTAACTCTTGTCCATTGACCCTTGGAGATAGTTGGTATCCCTTGAATGTCTTGTTCTTATAATTCACTTTGATCCTCCTTTCTCGTCCTCCTG
>JACWAC010000093.1 GCA_014874235.1 Thermoplasmatales archaeon | reverse complement strand
CGATCTCGACATAGAACCCGAAGGCATAAATCAGAAGAAAGAGGGAAACAGGAGGACCATTCTCTTCAATCGGTCTCCCATTCTGAGAAAGACAATATCTGGAGTCAGAATGATGAGAGGACTGGGGGAATTGCTGCTATCAAAGGGAATTCGGGTGATAGAGACAGAGGGGATCTTCAAGGGAGACAACCTGTTTATTCCAGGGATCAGGAGAGTTTCGGAGGATGTGGTACCGGGAGTGGAGGTAGTTTTGGTCAAGGACGCCGGGGTCGTGGGTAGAGGAGTATCTCAGATTTCAGGATCGGATTTGGGAATGGAGAAAAAAGGGACTGGGGTCAATGACGTGAGTTACTTCAGCGACGAAGAATCAAGTTCATAGTACGAACAATCTGTAGAGTTTTTCAAGCTGCTTCTTGTCCTTTACCCTCTCACTCAGATCCATCTTTAGATGCGATTTATCATAGGTGAATCTCTTTAGCTCGAAGGATTGGGTGTCGGTTTCGAATACAGCATATGAGGGTTTCGAGTTTCCATCTCTCGGCTGACCGGACGATCCCGGATTGACTATCAGGCTTCCACCATAATTAACAAGGAACTGGTAGTGGGTGTGTCCGACAAGAAAATTTCCCGGTTCTTGAGTGAAACTTGTCGGTTCCTTCAGCAATTCGGCTGAAATCTTCCAGGGAAAGAGGTAACCGTACAGCGAATCTGCAGGTGCACCATGAACTAAGTGAAAGACCGATCCATCAAGTTGCACTTCGAGTGAAGTTGGTAATGATCGGAGGAAATCCAATTCGGTCTTTCCGATGTCCTTCATCGTTATGTTCTCCCTGGTGTAAACGGACAATTCGTGATTTTCCTGAGAACACAGGCAATCCTTGTTGAATGCCGCAGCGTAATCGTGGTTTCCCGAGACAATGTATTTTGCCGTTTTCCTCACCCCGTCTATAGCCTCTACTGGCGCACTTCCATAATCCACCATGTCCCCTAAAAAGATGGCCTCATCAAACCTTTCCCGATTTAGTAGAGCATTAAGTGCGTAGATGTTTGCGTGTATATCGCTGAAAATTAGGACTCTCATTGCAGGATGAACTTGAACTCATTTAAGAGATTTCTCTCCTTTTACTATATTTTCTGATGTCAGTGCAGGCTCAGTTGAACTCCTCTCAATTGCCTCAAATCTGTTTTTCATGCACCAAAACGTAAAAATATGATGCAAAATTCAGTTATAACTGCGTATGGTTCCGTTCGTAATCTACTTGAGGAGATTTAGACGAAAGCTTTCAGGCGTATTCTATGGTGCCATAATGTCATCAGTGGTCGTGGTGGTGTACGGAACTCTTTCGGAGTTTTATCTGGAAAACCCGATTCCGAATTCTGGCATTCACTCCATATTTGAGAGCCTGTGGTGGGTAATCCAAACAATTTCTACCGTAGGTTACGGAGATGTCGCCGTGGTGGACTTTTGGGGGAAGGTGAACGCAATGGTTATCATATTGGTTGGTCTCGGAAGTCTGGGCGTACTCACTGCTGCCATAGCTGCACGTTTTGTTGAACTGAATGTTGCAACTAAACTTGGTGAAAGGAGGATTAAGATGAGAGATCACATAATAGTCTGTAATGTAGACGAAGGACTGAGTGAAATTGTCAGAGAATTCAATGAGAGTGGACTGGACGTAGTCTTGGTAGATACGGAAGACCCTAAAACACCAAACGCGAACTACACTTTCGTAAAGGGGAAGTGTTCTGTGGACGCCGACCTTGACAACGCAGGTATCAAGAATGCTTCAAAGATCGTCGTTTTCCCCGAGAGAGGAATACAGGATGTGTCTTCTGCGGATGCCAAAACGATACTCACCTCGATGGTCATTCGAAAAATCAAGGACGATGCCTACATAATCGCAGAACTATTCAAACCCGAAAATAGGGAACACGCCATTCTGGCTGGAGCCAATGAAGTTGTTGTGAAGGGTGCGATGTCCACACTATTAATGGCAAGCGCCGTCACAGCGCCTGGAGTCAGCAAGCTCTTTTACGAACTGCTAAGGGGTGAAGACGGCTATAGGATCAAGGAGTATTCGGTTGACCCCAAGTACAAGGGAAAGAGATGCGAGGAGCTCTACAGAAGCATGGACCTTGAAGGGAGAGTCGTCTTGGGATTTAGGAATGAAAATGAAATCAAGATAAGACCATCCGTGGATTCAATGATCACTTGGGAATCGGTTGTTGTGATGGAACCGAGATCTAGTTAGTGGCCAATAGCGGAATGATTTTATATAAACGAGTGAGAAAAAATTAATAAACGGTTTCGAAATCTCCTGAGCAATAAGAGGTAGAAATATTGGCCAAGTACGTATTAATGTCAGATAACTCGTTGATGTACGGATACAGAGATTTTCCACTACTTGATTTCCTACCTAGTGCGCCAGTCTCCAGGGTCCCTGGTCCGATATTCAATTTTCTCAAGGGTCCACCATATCCGATGCTGAGTGATGGACAACCGCTTCACACCACCTACGCAGTAAGGAAAATGGAAGCTTCTCTGCTCAGGAAAAATAGGAGAGAGGACGTCTACGTAGCACAGAACGAGAGCATAGAAAGTGCGATAAAGGACGACACAGAGGTCATTGGTGTAAGCACGATGGACCCGCTGGGACTGGGTCCAACGACTATGTCCTACCTTGTTCTTTTCGGGGGTAACCCGTATGCCTGGGTGAGGAGAGAGTGGGAAGCGCTTATACGAAAGATTAATGCAGCCAGAAAGGGAAAGAAGGCGAAACTACTAATTGGCGGACCGGGAGTTCTCGAGTTTTTTCAGATGAGGTCTGAACTTGACAAAGAGGGCATAGACTACGCATTTTCAGGCGAGGCCGACGACATTTTCCCTGACCTCTTTGAACAAGTTGCAACGGACAACATTGACCCGAAACTGTTTTACAAGGGTTATACGGAGTATGATGAAAAATTCAGCAGAAATTACCTACACGACGACAAGATACTTTCAAGAGCACTCACTGGCAAGCTCTATCCAAAACTGGAAGAGATTCCGACTATTGTCAACCCCGCAATAAAGGGGATGATGGAAGTTATGAGAGGTTGCGGGATTGGATGCGACTTCTGCGAAGTCACTCTACGTCCGCTCCGCTACTACACACCTGAAATGATCAGGGCAGAGATTGAAGTAAATCTGAAGATAGGAGGAAATCCCCACGTCTGGCTTCACTCTGATGACATTTGGGGCTACAAACATGACAATTTCTTCAGACCAAATGAGGACGAACTCATAGACATGTTCAAGCTTGTCATGGACACTCCCGGAATATCGGGAACAAACCCGACTCACGGGAGAATTTCGATACCTTCAGGATTTCCAGAGCTAATGGACAAGTTATCGAGGGTAGTGAAAGCGGGTCCAGATAACTGGATCGGTATTCAGACCGGACTGGAAACTGGCAGTGAAACGTTGGCAAAGAAGCACATGCCAAACAAGACCATGCCACTGAGAATCGGACCTGATGGAAGCTGGGAAGAGATCGTGTGGCAGGGAGTTTACAATGAGACAAAGTACTACTGGAGATCTGCCTTTACCCTTCAGGTAGGACAACCCGGGGAGACGGAACGAGATCTGTGGGATACGGTCGCAATGATAAACAGACTTAGCAACTCAGTGATTGACGACGGAAGGCCGTTCGAATTTTCTGTAACTCCTCTGCAAAACGTCCCGATGGGCAGGATGACTTCTAAGAAATTCGATAGCGGTCTCCTGAATGAGGCAGAACTTGCAGTTTACTATGCTTCGTACAGACACCTCGCAAAGATGGCTGCCAGAAGAAAATCCGCAGGAGCTGGAAGCTTGTTGGTTAGAACTGGGACTGGAGCAATCATATACTTTGGGGGTTACCTGATGATGAAAGTGGTGGAGGACGTCGCCAGAAAGAAGGGAGTGGACATTTCAAAGGTCAAAGGATACGGTCTAGAACACAGAAGGGAGATCTCTTCCCTGAGTTCGCTCGCTCATGCTTGAACAGACTACCGAGTAGATTGAAAGAAAGAATGTTCATCCTGCAGTTTCCTGTCACGATTGTTTATCATAAAGGTTGTACGAGTTACCTCTCCAGACAACTTTCTTCCTGGTCATTCCCGATATCAAGTTCCAAACGTATATGAACGGTAGGACGAAGGTGAAGAGAAGGAAATACCATACCTTTACAGGGACCTTTCTCTGGCTGTTGAAAGAGTTGAAGAAATATGGGAATAGGAACACCACAAAGATGACGTTCACAAATACGGCAAGTACGATTGAAGACAGAAGGAGATATATTGAGACAACATAGTATACCATTCCAAAGTAGAACGTCCTGTTTGTGGAAGAGATGGAAAATGCCGTCTGTCGATTCGACCATTCAACGAATTCGTGAAAATCTTCCTTGGAATATATCTTTGGTCTGGCCTCTGGAACATAGGATATCTCGAGTCCCTTCTTCTTGGCAATTCTCAAGATCGCAATGTCATCAGAAATGGAGGCAGAAAACAGCCTGAGGGATTCTGCGTCCAGCAACTCCTTCCTGAATGCCATTGAACCCCCCCATACGAATTTGGTCATGCTGGACTCCATCATGGATTGACCCACGAGTCCCCAGTACATCTTGATCTTGCTCCAGAATCCTCCTTCGGGATAGAAGATGGGGAAAGTTGTTGAAACGCCTATTTTGGGATCGGAAAGCGGATTCAATAGATCAGCGAGCCACGATTTCTGTGCCCTGATATCAGAGTCAGCCACAACATACCGATCATAGTCTGGATAATTCAAAAGAACAGAATATATCGCCCTAACCTTCCCGCTGCATTTCTCGCAGGTGGCCGTTGAAATGACATAGTTTATCTCTCCCTCTTTCAAGAACGGTACAGAAAGATCTTCCTCCGAATCCACGACTGCGACCAAGTCAAATGAATCAAACTCTTGATCCCTAAGGGAGATGAGATTTTTATCTAACTGATAGTCAACTCCCTTTGCAGGTAAGATTACTAGAACATTGGCATTGGACCGAACCGTTCTCCCGGATTGAGAGTTGTTCTCTTCTCTCCTGCCCCTGCTTACGTAAGTGAGCATAATCCCAGCAGCAAACAGAAAGTTCAACAGGAACACGATCCACCAATAGAAGTGCATTTTTGCGGAAAATCCGGCAATACAGATAAAGTTTTTTTCACTTTTTGGATAAATTCGCTGAAGGGCAAATTGAGTTAATTACCTGACTTTTCACTTAGTTTTATACACCAGGTTTCTGATGTCCTCCTGTTTCTTTGAGAGT
>JACWAC010000092.1 GCA_014874235.1 Thermoplasmatales archaeon | reverse complement strand
CTGATATGTTCATGGCACTTTGAGACAAAACGCGAAAATAATTAAGGTGTGGGTTCACTCCATGCCTAGGATATGAATGAAAGAAGAAGATTTACTCCAGAAGAGAAGATGAAGATTGTGTTATGAATTCTGAATAGGAGGAATTTGTGGCATAAATGTGAGATCCTGCTGGAGTCGTAAGAAAACTGTTTCCATTGTTGTCTATTACAGAATATATGACCGAACCATTGGCGTTACCTTCTACCGAAAACTTCAGGTCAAAAGTGATAAATCGATCAAGGAGTAAGTATTGGGATCTAACTTTCATTATTATGCAGGCACTCGACACATCCTCTTTGAATTTTTTATTTCTCTCTATTTTAGATCAAACCTATCCAGGTTCATTACCTTGTTCCATGCTGACACGAAATCTTTCACAAATTTTTCTTTTCCATCATCGCTCCCGTAGACTTCTGCAACTGCACGAAGTTCAGAATGGGAACCAAATATCAAGTCCACTCGAGTTGCCGTCCACTTGACTTTCCCCGTTTTCGTATCTCGTCCCTCGAATAGAGTATGCGAACCATCCTTTGCTTTCCAGCTAGTCTCCATGTCAAGAAGTGCCACGAAAAAGTCATTTGTCAGCACGCCCGGACGACTTGTGAATACTCCGTTCTTGGAATGGCCATAGTTTGCATCAAGCGCCCGCATTCCTCCCACCAGTACGACCATTTCGGGTATAGTTAGAGTAAGCAGCTGTGATTTATCAACAAGCATGAACTCCTCCCTCATCCCCTTAGAACTGGATGAATAGTTACGAAAGCCATCTGCTTTTGGCTCTAGAAAAGAGATGGATTGTATTTCAGTCTGCTCTCTAAGAGCATCCATTCGTCCTGGGGCAAACGGAACTTCTGTTCTGAACCCAGCATCTCTTGCAGCTCTTTCTATAGCGGCATTTCCACCCAGGACTATGAGGTCAGAAAGTGATATCTTCTTCCCATTTTTTGCTTTAGCATTGAACTCCTTCTTGATTTTTTCAAGTACCTTAAGGACTCTATCAAGCTGTTTTGGCTCGTTGCATTCCCAGTTTTTCTGCGGTTCAAGTCTTATGCGGGATCCGTTTGCGCCACCTCTCTTATCGCTGCCTCTGAAGGTAGAAGCTGAGGACCATGCAGTGTATACAAGTTCACGGACCTTTAGCCCCGAATTGAGTATGTCCTTTTTCAGATCCGTTATGTCCTTTTTGCTGACAAGATTGTGATCAACTGCAGGGATTGGATCCTGCCAAATGAGCTCCTCTGCGGGCACTTCGGGTCCAAGATATCTTGCCCTTGGGCCCATATCCCGGTGCGTAAGCTTAAACCATGCTCTTGCAAAGGCGTCGGCAAACTCATCCGGGTGCTCGAGAAATCTCCTGGAGATCTTCTCGTATACCGGATCAACGCGTAGAGATAGGTCTGTAACGAGCATTGTTGGCGACCGTTTCTTGTTAGGGTCATGCGCGTAAGGTACCGTATTCGACCCTGCCCCATCCTTAGCAACAAACTGGTATGCACCTGCAGGGCTTTTTGTAAGTTCCCACTCATATTTGAAAAGTGACTCAAGGAAACCATTGCTCCATTTTGTGGGCGTCGTTGTCCACGTGACTTCAGGTCCACCGCCAATGGTGTCGTCCCCCTTTCCAGACTTGTAC
The DNA here is from genome assembly GCA_014874235.1 of Thermoplasmatales archaeon. Classification (GTDB taxonomy): domain Archaea; phylum Thermoplasmatota; class Thermoplasmata; order Thermoplasmatales. Next base: position 3,642 of record JACWAC010000092.1, on the reverse strand, counting down.
GTGCTTATCCAACCGATTCCCTGATTCTCCATTGGCGCACTCTCTGGTGCTGGACCTACGTATGATGCCGGTCCAGCTCCGTGTGATTTCCCGAAAGTGTGTCCTCCAGCAATGAGTGCAACCGTCTCCTCATCATTCATCGCCATTCGTGAGAATGTTTCACGGATATCTTTTACAGCTGCTGCGGGATCTGGAACACCGTTTGGACCTTCCGGGTTTACGTAAATAAGGCCCATCTGAACTGCTGCAAGTGGATTTTCAAGGTTCCTATTACCAGAGTAGCGTTTGTCGCCAAGCCATTCAGTTTCGGTTCCCCAGTATACCGATTCATCCGGTTCATATACATCCTCCCTGCCACCACCGAATCCGAATGTCTTGAGGCCCATCGTTTCCAGGGCTACGTTGCCGGCAAGGATCATTAAATCCCCCCATGAAATTTTTTTGCCGTATTTCTGCTTGACAGGCCAGAGCAGTCTTCTAGCTCTGTCCAGGAGTACATTGTCTGGCCAGCTGTTGAGTGGTGGAAAGCGCTGTTGTGCCGAGCCTGCACCTCCCCTGCCATCGCCAACTCTGTAGGTTCCTGCAGCGTGCCAGGCCATTCTTATAAACAATGGACCGTAATTGCCAAAATCCGCTGGCCACCAATCCTGGGAAGTCGTCATAACTTTTGCTAAATCCTTCTTCACTTTTGCAAGATTTAATTTCTTAAACTCTCTTCTATAATTAAAATTCTTGCCCATCGGGTTTGATTTGTGTGAATTCTGACGAAGAATTCCAAGGTCAAGTCTGTCCGGCCACCAGTCTTGAATGCGTTTTTCTATCCTTTTACTTTGGCCAACTGGGTCCCCTCTTTTTGCCGTAATATCAGACTTCCTCTGCTTGTGCTATCTTAATCATAAATTGACGTTTCCTACCTTCCAATGGTATCATCATTCTAGCTACTGCAATCGCCAGTATTAAATATTACTATTACCATAATTTCAGTTAAATGTAAGCAATACAGTTAACATTCTCCCCTGTTGTGCTGGAATGTCTGAACAACACTCCGAACGTATCTTCAAGTTTAGTAATAAAAAGAGGAAGTTTCACCATTCAGCTTGAAGTAGATCACTCTACTTCCCGATAGACATCCGGAGGGATATCATCACTGAGAACTTCATCAACCTTGTCAAGTTTCGGCAGAATATCGTCCAAGTTTCCATCCTCATAATGGGCATATTTCACTCTGCCTATTGACATTCTGTATGAACCTGGGCACATCATCCCTTCTTTTACCACTACCGCATCTGGCTGAAGTTTAAGGATCGCTGCCATAGTTATTTCCTTTCCTCCCGGTACTCTTTCAAATCCGGGGTTCTCGTATTGACTTATTTTTTTCTCGGAGGTGTCTACGATACTTATGAGTTCCCCTAGATCCAGGGGAACCAAGCTGTTGTCTTTACTATGAACTATTGCAATTTTCATTACCCTGATTTTAAAAACTCAGATTTAAATTTAATGTTTGGAGGCCCGCTAATTGATAAGCCTCAAATATTCCAAAACCGGGAGACAGAAAGCTATTATCCTTAATTTCACAATACAGAGATCATGACTTGGCACAAGACTATCTCAGCAAAAGCTCTGAAAGGAGCGGGAGGCTCAAGCGTCAAGGTTGGGGACGAGGTCGTTTATATCGCTAGTGTAAATGATAAACTCTACGCAATCAATGGAGTATGCTCTCATGCAAAATGCATACTGGGAATCATTGAACCAGAGAAGTTGAAGGTGAAGTGCTTATGTCATCACGCCGAATTCAATCTCACCGACGGAAAAATGGTGACCCCTCCCTACGTAGCACCAGACATACTAATGGACAAGCTACCGTTGAAGGTATATTCCGTCAAAGAAGAGAATGGATTCATTGAAGTAGACGTCTGAGAATAGGCATTATCAGCGAAATAGAACTGATACCCACTCCCAGCATTAACGCACATATATTATAACGAAAAGGCATCAAGCAGGGTGCAAGTTCTCCTCGGTGGTACTTTCAGCACTCTACATAAAGCCCATAGGGAAATGATCAACAGAGGTCTTAAAATTGGGGAACTTACAATAGGACTCACTTCTGATCTTTTCAAGTTCAACAAGAGGTATGTAGTTCCTCCCTATGCGACTAGAAAGGCAAACCTGGAGAGTTATTTGGAAAGCATCAGAGCATCTGCAAGAGTGAAGGAACTGGTAGACCCCTACGGCTCTACTCTATCCCCAGAATATGATGCCATAGTGTCGTCAAATGAAACACTGGAGTTCATCAACACCATCAATTTCATCAGGAAGTCGAAGGGCATATCGCCCCTTCTCGTTGAAAATGTTGGGGAAATCTTAGCTGACGATTTGATGCCCATCAAGTCTGAGAGAATAATCAGAGGGGCAATCGACGAAAATGGAAAACGCAGGACTCCCATCAGGGTTTTTCTGGTAACTAAGAATCCAGAAAAATTAGAAGGGGTAAATGCCGTCCTTTCAAGGTTATTTACGGATTACAAGCTTGAAACGGTCGAGCAAACGAATGGATTTCACCCACAACCCATGAACCATGAAACCTTCATCGGTGCATTAAGGAGGGTAGAAGGGGTGAAAGAAGGCTACGACTACGCAATAGGAGTGGAGGCTGGGATAGTCTCAACTCATGGACTTGATTATGACGTTCACGTGGCAGCCATAAGGGATTCCCTCGGTATCACAAACTATGGAATTTCCTCCGGGCTCCCGATGAATGGTCCTATGATGGACAGCATGAAGTCAGGAAAAGAACTGGAAGAGGTGACCGATGAATTGATCGGAGTGAAAGACTCTGGAGATTTCAAGGGCGCAATATATTATTTTTCAAAGGGTTTGAAAGAAAGGAAGCACCTCGTTGAAGAGTCAGTGCTATCCGCATTCACCCAAAGGATAGCAGAGGCTATTCCCAGAAAAATCAAATAACTTCCGGGACTACATCGTTGGCCTTGTACTCTTTGACTCTACCATTTCTGAAAACCACCAATGTCTTATCTTCGATCTCGAACCACTTTCCCCCCATTGCTTCCGTGGATACCGTGAATCTCTCGTCCTCATACCTGTAGAACAACGAGAAGTATCCGGGCTCTTTCCTCACTTCCCTATAGGCCGCGGCATAATTGCCGTCCGTGATCATGAAATTGATGCTCGTGAAGTTCATCTCCCTGATTTTCGCTATTGCCGCGGGGAAACCCTTCAGAATCAACTTAAAATAATAATAACTATCACTCTTCCCTCTTTTCCCCAGTCCCTTTATGGTGCCGTTGTGTACGAAGGAAATGTTGTCAGATATGAACGGCTGAGTGTTGATTATAGATTTGGTAGAAGAGCTCTTCTTTCTAGCGTGTGCAAGAAGTGTGCTTCCATACAATTTCTCGATCTTTTTGATGGGATCGATGCTCTTCTGTATTGTTATCTCGTTTTTCGAGTACAGTGCGTAGCCAAAACCATCGTGATGAGGTGCGTGCTTTCCATCGTTGGCCATCTCGTATACAAAATCCATGTATTGGGTCAGATCGGAATAATTCCCTATGGACAGGAGCATCCTGCACATGGCTTTGGATTAACATCGGATTAAAAACCATTCTGTTCGCTTTACAATTC
>JACWAC010000012.1 GCA_014874235.1 Thermoplasmatales archaeon | reverse complement strand
GCCATGACTGCTAGTATGATTATTAGAAAGAGTGGAAATGCTACACCTACTGTGACATACATCTCCGCAAATACAGAAACGCTTTCGGCATTTTTCTTGAGAGACAATCTCAGAGTATCCTGGAAATCCGCCGCTTTCTTGATGAAATACGGATTCAGCCTCGCTCCCGCAGTAGATGTGGCAACTGCACCCTGCAAGAATCTCTGCCACTCAACGGACGGACTGACTCTTGCCACTCTCTTCATTGCGGTGAAAATATCCACACCTAGCAATTCGGTAAGGCTAGCGATCTTAAGAGCTTCTCTGCTTACTTCCCCAAACTCCTTCATTTTAGAGAGTTTCAAGATTATAAGATTGATCGGTACATCCGCACTTGACATGGCAGATATGAATGCAAACGAGGCTCCAAGATTTTGGTCTATTTTTTTGCGTCTACCCGAAGATTCTGCCAGAGGGATTTCATACCCTAATCCGGCTACAAGTGAAACGGATAGAGGAATCAGTAAAAAAAGACTGACGTTGTGAAGATTTAGAAAATAGATGACCAGTGTGAGAGCGGTGATGATTATTCCAACCAGGAGACTAACAAGAGACACTCCACTCACGTACTCTGTCGAAGACAAATCAATCTCTGCCTTATCCAGCTCAAGCTGGAAGTTTTCAAAAAAATTAGAATGAGCGTTCCTGAAAAAGGGTGAAAAAATTTTCGAGGAGATGTTGAAATAGGATTTCCTGAAAGCACTCTTGCGTCTTTCTTCGGCAGGGACGAGGGAATTTGGATCTGCGGAGTAGTTCAAGCTAGGCAGGTCAATCCCTCCCTGAGTCAATTCCTCTCTTGATATCAGTATACAAGCCTGAGGGATTCACAGAATAACTCCTGAGATAGTCCCATATCTCGGTGTAACTGGTAACATTCTTTTCTGCGAGAGACCTAATGACGTCCGCTCTTCTTTCAAGTTCGTCTCTTATCCTATCACCACCGTATTCCTGTCCTTCGGCTAGCTCCATTACGCCGTGGGACTTTCCTGAAAACAGGATCTTGTCTGTTGTGGGGTCCCATGAAAAAATTGTGTTGAATATAAGCTCGTTTGATTCTGGATCGAGTCTTACAATCTCTGACACCTCGGTTATTCTCCTCTCCTTTCTCCCTCCCAACTTCACCATTGACTGCTTGACAACGCAGTTGATTGAAGTCAGCATAGTTCTCGGAATGTTGAGTGGCCTGTTTTCCAGTCTTAAAATCAGGTCGTCTATAGACTCTGCATGCATTGTTGTCAGCGTGGTCTGGCCCATGGTCATTGCTTGAAAGAGGTTGTACGCTTCCTTCCCCCTGACCTCACCGACTATCATGTAATCTGGCCGTTGCCTGAGGGCACTTACGAGGAGGTCAAACATGTCGATCTCCCCAGCGGCCTTTCCGGTCACAAATCTTCCTTCTCCAACACCACTTCTTGTTACTGCTGATATCCAGTTTCTGTGAGGTATGTTGATCTCTTTGGTGTCTTCTATGCTCACTACCTTGGAGTTGGGTGGAACGAATAGTGCGATCGCATTGAGCGTTGACGTCTTTCCCACTCCCGTTCCTCCCAGAACTATTATGTTCCTTCCATTCTCGATCGCTAACCACAGGTAGGCCAACAATTCTGGTGATGCTGTCTTGAGCATCACTAGATCTGTTGGGGTGAAAGGCACCTCCTTGAATAACCTGATTGTGAAGGTACCGCCCCTTGGAGTAACCTCATTTCCAAACGTTGCATTGATTCTGTTCCCCTCTGGAGTCGACGCATCCAGAATAGGATCAGAAACAGAGATCTGCTTGTTCCCTTTTTGAGCAAGATACACAATGAAATTGTTCAGTTCTTGACCGTTATCAAAAATCAAATTTGTTCTCACGTATTGGTACTTCCGATGGTAAACGTAGATGGGTATGCCGATGCCATCGCACGATATGTCCTCTACGTTTCCGTCCTTCATAAGTGGGTCTATCTTGCCATAACCAAGGTAGTCTCTTGTGATAAGGTATTGAAGGTATCTCATCATTGCCTCTTCCAAATTAAGCCCTTTCCTTTCAATGTGCGATGCGACCTTCTCGCTAAGGTACTTTTCCCTCTCTCTCACGTTGGGTATTTCAGAACTCCTTTCCAAGATACTGAACAAGCTGTCCCTTAACCATTCAAGTGTCGCAGATTCGTCGCTGCCAAGTTCTGGCAATACCACCTTGTAAAGAAGAGTCCCCGTTTCCTTGTTCAGAAGTATCCTTATCTGGATTAAATCGGTGACCGAATAGGCATCAAGAGTTTCATACTCTTTAATTGCCATATCCTCCTTCATATCGCCTTTGAGATCTAACTTCCCTCGAGAAAACTCATCGTTAAGAGGATCGACAGGCACAGTGATGATTTACACTAAGCATAAATAATGTTTTCTATTCAAAAAAAATCTTCCAAGGTACTCTTCCGTCTGATCTCATTGGTCTTGAGGGACGATTCGTCAACGTTGAACACCTCAGTTATCCTTGAAAGGGTCTGAGCGACTCTATCTGCATAATAGTCGTAATCAGGCTTGAAGCTGAATGTCACATTTGGAATGTAAGGTTCAACCACTTGAGGACGATTTTTGCTGTCGACTACTATCCACGAGACCTTCATTCCGGGGACAAATTCTCTTCCCATCTTCATGAGCTTCTTCGCGGCCTGAACGTTTGCCAGAGAATCCATCTCCTTGTAGATTTCGAACTCCTTGACTGATCTGGAAATTACAAGCTTGTCCGCTTCAACTCTACCTCCCCTCACGTCGGTTATTATCTCTTTGGCTCTCCTTAGAGCTCCGTTGACATCCCTGTCGAGTATGTGGTTGAATATTTCCGTGAGTGCATCGGACTGAAGATCAAAGGAGTCGGTTCTTCTGATCTCATATCCCCTGACCACCATGTTACCCTCATCCTGTCTTGGAAACAGGACTTTACCTGCATATCTCTTCTTTGCACCGTGCGAAAACAGAGGGTCCAGTACCCGTTCCACTTCAATCACTATCCCCAGTTTCTTCGATATCTCGTCCTTCAGTCTGTTCGTCAGTACGAGCGCTTCATCAACCGTATCCTTGCCCGTCTTCACGAAAATGGAATCCGTGTCACCGTAAACAACCTGAATTCCGTTGGTCGTGAAATCGTTGATTATCCCTTTGATCGCCTCTCTCGCGAATGCTGTTATGCTGGACCCGATATTCTGATCGGTGAACCTGTAGAAACTGGATGCAAAGACTCCGTAGAATGAATTCATCAGAACCTTCACCTGGCTCTGCATGCTGTCGAGATACCTCTTCTTGTCAGAGTCTGCTTCCTTCCTCATCATCTCCTTGTAACCGTCCCTGGTCTTCATTAGCTTCTCCAGCAGTTCGGGTATAAGTCCCCTCTTCACATCAATCGAAAGAAATCTTGTCCCGTTGGGAGAGACCACCTCTCCCTCGGGGGACATCGTTGTGAAACATATGTTGTACTTTATCATCAGGTTGGGATACATGCTCTTGAAGTCCATAACGGCAACCATGTCGTAGAGACCGGGTTCTATAGAATGAACGTAACCTCCCTCAATCTTTTCCGCATTCTGTGTTATGAAATTGTTCATCGGAACGGCTATTCCCCTTCTGTCAGCCTCCCTTATCACCAGCGAGTCAATGAGAGTAGAGTTTCCAGAGTTCCAGACATCGTCAAGGGGGATCATAGATACTGTGCTCATGTTTTCGTATTTCTCAATCACATCTATTTTTTCTAAAATCTTGAGAGCAAGGTATGCGTCTTTGATGCAGTACTTTATGACCCTCTCTTTGTCCTTTTGCCATTCCTGTTCAATGCTCAGCCGGTCAACGTCCCCCTTGGTTTCACCCAGGAGTTCCTGGGAAACGTAGGCGAGGGTCTCCTGCTTTGGGTGGATTTCCCGCTTGACATTCCACCACGCATCTGCCACGACCCTACCGTGAATTCTCCAGAATTGGTCCTGTATCCTCTGGGGGATGTTCGTGTCCCTTCCAAGATACATCGATATGTTTTCTTTGGAAGCCAGTTTTGCAAGGAAGGGAAGGTCGTAACCGTCTATGTTGTAGCCGGTGATTACATCGGGGTCTTCATTTCTCACGAGCTGGATGAATTTCTCCAGGATGTCCCTAGGTTCACCCGAGATTGCACCGTCGGTATAATTGCCCTTGAAACTGATCGTATAACCGATGACGTACAGCTGCTGGGTCTTTATGCTGTTCTCTATGTCAAAGCTGAGAATTTTCATCGGCGGTAGGAAATCTGTTGTTCTTTCTATACTGTCTATAGTGACAACGTGATCGACTGTGAACTTCTCGTTCTTTGTTTCGTTCCCCTTGAACTTGACGCAGCTTCCAAGGTCAAAATCGTAATAGAACCTGAAATGGAACGGGATGTCGGCTGCCAACACCCTGTTCATATCAGAGATGTATTTCCTGAACTCGGGAACACGCCAGGGTGACTTGCAGGTGAACTTCACTGCCTTCCTTTCCTTCCCCTTGTACCAGAGCTGTTTCTCTTCCACGTTCACCATTTCTTCGACCGCTCTCAGCCTTCTTTCTTCGTCCGGGGTAGGTTCTATGGCAAAGAAGTATGGCAGGAATTTCTTATAGAGAAGTACAAATGATTCTCCCTTCATATTCCTTCCAAAAATCTCTAATATGGGTAACCCGTTTTCGCTGTAGTATGATGAAGTGATTACCCTAATCTCGTCTTCCATTGTGTTATCATGGTATCATTTCAAATATACTTTTTTGGAAAGCCTACGATTGCGGTTAAGGTCTCCTTTTTAGCCATTTTATATACTCAGGAAAAAGGTCCTCAAAAAAGATTAATATCAACTTAGAAATAAGAGATGTGCGTTTTGTAGTAATTACTGGAGGAGTGATTTCTGGTATAGGAAAGGGAACGATCACTTCTTCCCTTGCTTACATATTAAAGGAGAGAAATTACAGTGTTGACATCGTAAAGATAGATCCTTACATAAATTACGATGCTGGCACAATGAACCCGTATCAGCACGGAGAGGTTTTTGTTCTTAGCGATGGCACCGAAACGGACCTTGATCTAGGCAACTATGAAAGATTCCTAGGCAGAGATCTCAAGAGTGGAAACAATCTAACTACAGGGAAAATTTACAAGTGGGTAATTGAGAAGGAGAGGAGGGGGGACTTCCTTGGAAGCACGGTGCAGATCATACCACACATCACTGACGAGATTAAGAGAAGGATAAGATCGATTGGTCTGGAAGACAACGCAGATATCGTTTTGATCGAGGTTGGGGGAGTTGTCGGAGACATAGAATCGATGCCCTTCTTGGAGGCACTGAGACAGATGAGACTAGAAGAGGATGGAAGGATATTCTTCATCCACGTGACTTACGTCCCGACCCTAAGGAGTGTCGGAGAGCCAAAAACAAAACCAACACAGCACAGCGTGAAGGAACTCAGGTCGATAGGTATCCAACCGGATGCAATAATTGCCAGAAGTGAGATAGAGCTGGACCGTGACCTCAGGGAAAAAATTGCTCTTTTCACTCAGGTGGACGAGAAAGCGGTTATTGGAATACCTGACGTTGGCGACATTTTCTCAATGCCGCTTATGTTGAATGAAACTGTACTGCCCAACTATATCCTGGACAAGATGGGGTTGAAGGCAAACGAGTCCAAGATGGAATTCTGGAAGGGAGTGGTAGAGAATATTACAAATCCATCACACTACGTCACAATAGGCGTGGTTGGAAAATATGTTCACCTCAAAGATTCGTACATATCTCACGAGCACACATTCATGCACGTTACTGGAAAGACAGGAATAGGCGTCAAGATAAAGTGGATAGACTCAGACAACGCGGAGCAGGAAGAGGAGACTCTGAGAGAGGTTGATGGCATTCTGATCCCTGGAGGATTCGGTCCCAGGGGGATAGAGGGGAAGATAAAGGCAATTAAGTTTGCAAGGGAGAACAAGATTCCGTTGCTAGGCATCTGCCTGGGCTTCCAGTTGTCGGTCATTGAGTTTGCAAGAAATGTTCTGGGACTTACCGGGGCTAATTCCACAGAATTCAATCCTGAAACAAAGTATCCTGTAATAGACCTACTCCCGGAACAGGTTGGAGTGAGCGACATGGGCGGCACGATGAGATTGGGCGACTTAAAGCTCAAGTTGAGGCAAAACACGATGGCATTTCAAATATATGGTAAGGAAGAAGTCTCAGAGAGGCACAGACACAGGTATGAAGTGAATCCCAAATACATCAGAGATCTTGAGAAAAACGGACTGATCTTCTCAGCTGTCGATCTGAGCGACGTAAGAATGGAGATCCTGGAAGTGGAAAACCATCCTTTCTTCATGGGTTCGCAGTTCCATGCGGAGTTCAAGAGTAGACCGGAAAAACCATCAGTTTTGCACGAAGCACTCGTCAGGGCCGCATCCAAATACAACAGCACACGCAGAAAGAATTTTATAGAACAGGAGAAATTTGCGAAATAGTTATATACTAAAAGGTCATATTAGTGGCCTATGCCTAATTCTCTTAAGAAAATAGGTACAGTCTTAGGAGTGAGAGAAGGAAAACTTATAGCGAAGTTGAACAGGGAGGTTCAGTTATCTACAAAGGTCTTCGAGAAGGAGGGCAAACCACTCGGCAAGATCGCAAGATTATTTGGCCCTGTCAAGGCACCTTATGCAGCAATTGATTCAAAGGGAGTTATGGCAAAGGAAGTATACGTGAGGTGAAAGAATGGTTGAAGAGACAGGAAAGAAAAACAAGAGGGACCTATTCGAAGAAGTAACTAAGTGCCCAGAGTGCAGTTCGACACACTTGGTTAGAGATTACGAACGAGGAGAGCTAGTGTGCCAGGATTGCGGTCTTGTTATTGACGATAGCTTCATAGATCAGGGACCTGACTGGAGGGCATTCGATTCTGAGCAGTCAGAGGCGAGGGCCAGGACAGGTGCTCCGATGACTTACACGATTCACGACAAGGGACTCAGCACGGAGATTTCTTGGAAGAACAAAGATTCTTACGGGAAGAGCATTCCAACAAAGAGCAGGGCTCAGCTCTACAGACTGAGGAAGTGGCAGAGGAGAATCAAGGTTTCAAACGCAGCAGAGAGGAATCTAGCTCAGGCATTGCAGGAACTGGAAAGAATGGCATCAAACCTCAGTTTGCCAAAGGATGTAAGGGAGACTGCTGCCGTGATTTACAGGAGAGCTGTGAAGGAGAACATGATAAGGGGAAGATCGATAGAAGGCGTAGTTGCCGGTTCGATCTATGGAGCGTGCAGGCAGATGGGAGTACCGAGGACTCTGGAAGAGATCGCGTCAGTTACAAGAATCAAGAAGAAGGAAATTGGAAGAACTTACAGGATGATGAGCAGAATCCTGCAGCTCGGAATATTTCCTTCAAGACCCGAAGATTACATCAACAGGTTCTGTAACAGACTGAGGCTTTCCAATGATGCGAAGAAGAAAGCTATGGAAATACTGAAAATGGCTGAGAACAGAGATCTGACTTCGGGAAGGGGACCTACGGGGGTCGCTGCCGCGGCAATCTATATCGCAAGCATATCTTTGAATGAAAGAAGGACGCAGAGAGAAGTCGCTGAAGTGGCTGGCGTCACAGAAGTTACCATCAGGAATAGGTACAAGGAACTGACTGAAAAACTCGGAATAAACGTAGAAGTCTAATCGACATTTTTATATTTTTTCATGCCATACCACCTGGGGCCCGTAGCTCAGTTCGGTAGAGCATCTGGCTTTTAACCAGGTGGTCGTGGGTTCGATTCCCACTGGGCCCGTCGAAATAATCCATTCGCTACAAGCCAAACAGAAGAAGAGGGGAAAGTACTCCAGAAGATATTGTCTAAAATTCATAGCTGAATGATAAGCATTCTTGCTACGACTTTATATACTATGAAGCTCTTTTCTTCATTCAGCCCATCTTGTATATTGCGATTCCTGCTGGTATCTTGGGAAAGAAGAAGGTAGATTTTGGCCCCAAGATTCTCCCGGAGGTAACCACATCCATGAATTGCTTCTTGTCTAAAGGGGGAATCAGAATGGCAGTTCCACCCTTTCCAGATTTTACCATTTCTATCGCTTCTTGTTGACTAGGTGTATAAGTCACGCCTTTACCAATTGTGCCCAGATCTATTGAAAATATGTGTGGCAAGATGAGTAGGTCAGAGTAATCAACATTTAGGGCGTCGGATATTCCTTTGTTGTTGATAAGATTTGAAGAAATGGAAGTTGGCTTGATCTCCCTAAATTCCCCGTTATATATTCCCATCTTGTACCCTGAAAAGTGTTCCATTGGCTCAGAAACCGTAAAGTACCTTCCGAGTTTGCTGCGTGCATTTTCTCTCTCTCCTCCGGTGACAATTCGATGGATTCCTGATATAAGCAATGATTCGCTGTACAACGAAGTTACATAGCTGAAGAGACTGTACTGGTACTTACCCTCTGAGAGTCTTTTTTTATTAATCTCCTTTAGTGCCTGGAGTCTGTGATGCCCATCTGCCACGAAACCAGTGGAATTTTTGAGCTTTTTCTGAACTTCTCTAAGAATGCCAGAATCAGGAATTATGTATACATTGTTAAGCACTCCAGCAGGTTCGACAAATGACATATCTGGACTTCTATGTAATACTAGGCTGTGCAGAAAAGAATCCAAATCTTTCTCCGCAACGGTAATGAAGACTGGTTCTACTTGGGACTGTATTCTCTCGAAAGCTCTCTTTCTGTACTTTACATATTTTTTTATGGTCATTTCGTGTGGAAGAAGAATTGTTTCTTTGTCCGATATATCTATCGTGCCAATTACGCCTATCCTTGATTGTTTCTGCCCAAGATAGCTAAATTTCTGCTCAAGAATTAGCATGCTCTCCTTCCCCTTGGAAAGGAGGCCGTTTGATAACATAAAATCGAGAATACTTTTTGCGTTTTCCTTTGAGGTTAGCTTCAAAACATTATATTTTCGTTTCTGCAAAGTTTTCAATTCCAAGGGTCTAATAGTATCAAGAGCGGGCGAAATGAAATCTGAAATTTCTCCGGTAAAAGTATAGGGTGTAAATGGTTTGAAGATCAACAATATTCACCTTGCTTCAAGTAAAAAGAACTCGATTGGGTAAAGAAATAATTTCCATCCACTACCTTGCCTCTTCTCTAACTATTGTGGGATAATTGAATTCTGTTGCTTCGAAATCTTCGAGTTTACCTGAATTATAGAGTTCGTAAGCAGACAGATCTAGCAATCCATGACCAGAGTTGTTGAAAACTATTACTTCACTCTTGTTATCTCTCTTGCACCTAAAAGCCTCATCTATTACGTATCTGATTTCGTGGGCAGACTCTGGGGCAGGAATAATCCCTTCAGTTCTCGCAAAAATGGTTGCGGCATCAAAAGCTGCGGTCTGTGAATAGGCGTAAGATTCCATGTATCCTTTTTGAATTAGGTAAGAAATTATTGGAGCCATTCCGTGATATCTTAGACCGCCCGCATGTATGGGCGGATTCCTGAATTCACTTCCAAGCGTTAGCATCTTTAGGAGAGGAGTCAGGTGACCCGTGTCTCCGTAGTCATAGGTATATTTTCCCTTAGTTGTGTGAGGAACGGCGGCGGATTCACAAGCAACAAATCTAGCATCTAACTTCCCCTTGAGCTTCTTCCCCATAAATGGTAGGCAGAAACCTCCAAAGTTAGAACCACCACCTATGTTACCCACTAGGACGTCAGGTTTTTTATCAACAATATCCAGCTGTTTTTCTACTTCCTGTCCTATGACAGTCTGGTGCATTAGAACGTGGTTTAGCACGGATCCTAAAGTGTACCTTGTATTATCGTGAGTCACAGCATCCTCTACAGCTTCCGAGATAGCTATTCCTAGTGAACCTGGATTGTTGGGGTCTTCTTCTTGCAGTTTCTTACCATAGCTTGTTTGGTCACTCGGAGAAGAGAAGCATTTTGCTCCCCAAGTTTCCATCATTACTCTTCTGCCTGGTTTCTGGTTGTAACTTGCGGAAACCATGTATACACGAGCGTGAAGTCCAAAGTAAGCAGCCGCCATGGACAGAGCTGATCCCCATTGTCCTGCCCCAGTTTCGGTAGTAAGATTTTCAATTCCTTGTTTTGCGTTGTAATAAGCTTGAGCAAAAGCAGTATTTGGTTTGTGACTGCCCGCGGGATTTACACCTTCCCATTTGTAGTATATTCTTGCGGGAGTCTTGAGATATTCCTCCAACTTCCTGGCACGATAAAGTGGAGTAGGTCTAGGAAGCCATTTATAAGCATCATATACTTCATCAGGAATTTTGACATACCTCTCTTGAGATACTTCCTGTAACACGAGTTCCTTGGCAAAGACTCTAAGGAGCTTTTCTGGATTGATTGGTTGTAGCGTTCCAGGATCTAAAGGGGGAGGAATTGGCTCTGGCAAATCGGCCTGTATGTTATACCAGTTTCGAGGAATGTCATCCTGGTCCAGAAATATAGCCCTGTCGTTTGAGCCCATAGACCGACAGTTGAAACTAGCACATTAATGTTGCTATTTTAGCATTAATGTGTTATTTATTACAATATAGCTCGAGTATCAACATAATGAGGTCATCTCTAAGTTAAATTCCAATCTCCCGTCAGCCCTTGTCAACTTTTTGAAGTGCAATTGTGTTAATTCATAGTATCACCCTTCAATACACACAATTAAATTTCCAAACGCACTTCGGGCTCAATAAATAATGAATGACAAACTCAAATCTCTGGTATTTACCTCATTCACCCACTTTTCTGTGGATGGGAATGCTCTGCTGTTCCCAGTTCTCTTCACTTATTACGTTGGTATCGGCGGTCTATCGGTATTCGCAATAGGATTGATGCCGGTAATCTACAATCTCATATCTGGATTCTTAAGCGTCTACGTGGGTTCGTACGCTGACCGAGTGGATAAGGACTCTCTTATACTTACAGCCGGACTGCTCTTGAACGGTTTATCTGCATTTGTTTTTTCTATTCCCTTCGTGATGAATGGTGACGCATATGTGTTCCTGACTCTTGGAGCAGTGATATTGGGAATCGGACAGTCTATTTACCATCCTATTGGTGCGACCATTCTCTCTCACACTTACGGAGCCAGAAATTCGGCTTCTTATATGGGGATTAACGGCTCGTTTGGAAGTCTCGGAAGAAGCGTTTTCCCTGTCGTGCTGGTCTTCGTCTCTGAATTTATCGGAATCACTTTTGGATTGTATATAATGATATTTTATTTCTTTGTCGCCGCCGTTTTGGTCTATCTCGGTTTGAGATTCTTTAAGAGGAAGAACTACCAGTACAGCCTCCCAGTAAAGAAGATTTCCCAGAAGCATACGGGCGTACAGGCAAAGGAAAATGCAATTCCATTCTTCCTGATAATGCTTGTGATCTTGGTTTTCCTCAGGGCAATGTTCATATTTTCCAACACTACATGGGTACCGTTGTACCTCGTGGGCATCTTTGCCTCCAAGAAGATAATGGCAACGATAGTAGGAATCGCCTTCTTTGCTCCAGTGCTTGGACAACCCTTGTTTGGATATCTGACGACTAGATTTGGAGGGAAATTTACTATTTCTCTGACCTCTGTTGGATCTGTTATATTCTTTGTCATCTTTCTATTCTTGTCTAGGAGTTTGACCGCTTTGCTCGTGACTTACACATTCTTTGCCTTCTTTGCATACACCGGATTCCCTGTCTTAATGGGATATGTTTCTCAGACCGTTCCAAAGGAACACTCTTCGAGAGCTAATGCACTGGTATGGGGGGTCGGAAACACCATAGGTGGAAGCATTGGCCTTCTTCTGTTCGATGGACTTCATCTTTACATAACTCTTTATTACACCTTTGCAGTGATGCTTATCTTCGCGGTGGTATCGGTTGTTCTTCTGATCTACCTTCCTAAAGACAAAGATCTTTCTATAATTGCCAAAACAACAGATTAATCGATTTTTGAACGGTCATTCCTGCCTATTCTTATTTGCTGTCTGGAAGCATGCTCTTTACAGGTCTATCTCTTTTCATAATGTATGGGATTTACGCGCTGACTTTTCTCTTTGGTCCTCTCGTTGATAAAGTTATAGACAAAAGATAATTGATATCGGCATCTCAAGCAGGCATTGCTATCCTTGCGCTCACGTTAGGTTTGCTCATCGAGCTGCGAAAGATAAACGAAATTTTCTTCCTCTTGGTTTTGCTCTTGATAGCAGTACTGGACGACATAATTTGGGCTGCAGATTGGGCTGTCATACCTACAATCGTTAAAAAGGAGGACATTGCAAGTGCCAATGGTTACTCCAGCGCAATCGGAAACGGACACGTTACGGCCGGTCTATCTTTGCTCATTCTCGTAATTATCAAGAAGACCGAAAGAAATCAAGGAACCGGCTTTATAGAGGGATTCAAGTATGCTCTGAAAAACAATCCCAGTCTATTGTATCTCTCAGTGATAATATCAATCCCTGCCTTCTTCTCGTCTCTTTCGGCTCTCGGGATAACCGATTTGTTTGCAGTAATCTCAAGAGAGTGGTATTCGATTAGCTACTCGCTCTATTACGTTGGTCCGATAATATCCGGGATCATTTTTGGTAAATATTTTCCGTATAGAGGAGTCGTCAGAACAATTCTAACCACTCTAATTGTATCAGGAATCCTTTTCATTGTCCTTGCGTTTCTTTTAAAGACTCCATTACTGGCGTCGCTATTGTTCCTTGTAGTCGGATTCTTCTTTTCGTCTTACGTTATACTATATTCCACCTAACTTCAGCACGTCACTGACAAAGGGATGCTCGGTAGAACTGCGTCGAATCTCTATATTTTCAGAGGCATCACGTCAGCAGTGGGTGCAATTCTCATTCCATTCTTCGTTACCAATTTTGGTGTCAAAAATACGTTCTTAATAACTGGCTTGGTTATATCCACATTTTGCGCCGTGATGTTCCTGGCTCTTCCAACTCTGCGAGACGTTAGAATTCCTCTAGACAAAGGCGGCGGATGAAACTATGGTATCTCGATTCTGATCAGTTACTTGCTGCTCTCAATATTGATAGTATTTGAAACGAAAAAAGGATATATTCGATCCCTAACTAATGATCTATGGATTTTGGTATAATATCTTTGGGAAATCACTCTATGACAAGGGTCATCCCCGCCATTAGATCATCCGGATCCAGGATAACCCAGATATATTCAACAGATCGTTTCAAAGGGGAAAGAGTCTCAAAGGATCTAGGAGCAGAGTACTCATCGGACTTAGAGAAATTCTTAAAACAGCCGTTCGAAGCAGTTTACATATCGTCCCCAAACTTTCTCCACTTCACTCACGCCAGGATGTCTCTCGAGGCAGGAAAATCTGTTTTATTGGAGAAACCAGTAACGTTGAGAGTTGAGGACACGGAAACACTCGCACAACTATCAAAGAAGGAGAATCTGAAATTCGGAGTGGGTTTTCACCTTAGGTTCCATCCTGCGATACAAGATGTTAAGAAGCATCTTTCATCTAATTCAATCGGCGAGCCTAGGATAATATTAGGGAAATGGACAAGAAACTCAGCCCCATACGACAAGACAATATGGAGAGGTCAATCAGGAAAGGCAGGCGGAGGTACGGTCGTAGGAATAGCGGTTCACATTTTTGATAGTTTTGTAAATCTGTTCGGGCGAGAAGTGGAATCAGTAAAGGCGTCAAGTCTTCCAAAGTGTGAAGTTATGGAAGACACCATGCAAGCAACATTCGAGTTTCAAAGTGGCATAATCGCCAACTCGCTGTCGTCCAGGGTAATTTCCTCGAATTCCAATGACCTTACCGTATACGGAAATGAGGGAAGCGTTACTGTCACCAACTTCTATTCAACAAGTGTCTCTTCAAAACTTATTCTCAATGGTGAGCAGTTAAAGGAATACGATCAAGAGACTAACATGTACGAAGGGGAAATCAGGGACTTTGTAGGTGATTACAAAAGAATTGCAGGTCCCGATGATGCTATTCTCTCTACCAAGATGCATCTGCTTTCACAAGAAGCAGCCTGTTCTGGAAATATGCTCACCTTCTCTAACAGGTAGAATTACGAGATGATCCGCTTTGCTCTTTAAATTCTGGGGAATCTAGTCCTATGTAAAGCCGTAAAATCTAACGTCCAGAAGCTTTCTTCATATACTGATTCCTTACAACAAAATTGAGTCCAATGCTTAAAACGAAGACAACGAGGATTCCTGCGAGAAAGTCGTTGTAACTTATGTAGGCGCGAAAGAGATAGTACACCACGTATAGAGCCAGATACCCTACCAGCAGTACAATAAGAGAAAGATATCTGTATATCGCTGGCATCGATTGCATGCTAAGCGATCCTGGATGACCCCTGTAGTATTCGACACTCCTGAGCATCTGTTCACCCGTCCTCGTTCGGGGGCAAAGCGGATCCTGAAGTGTCTTATACGCATCGTTCAGCATCTGATCTGAAAATTCTTTATTGCCCACATCTGCATAGAGTTGTGTCAGCTGGAGCTGGATTCTTGCAATCGTTTCACAGCTGCTACCATACGAGCTTGTCATCTTCAAATTGGACAGTTGTCCCTCTAGCTGTCGAATTCGTTCCTCTTTGTTAATACCAAATGGCAATCGTTTCCTCTCCGCTGCATATCTAATGGTATGCAGCGTTAGTAGTC
>JACWAC010000091.1 GCA_014874235.1 Thermoplasmatales archaeon | reverse complement strand
CAGCAAATATCTCGTTCTCTCCTTCTCTAGATCTTCCTGGCTATAACCCAAGATTTTTCCCATGACATCAAGGCATTTATCAATGAGCGAAACACCTGCATCGTTGTTGAAAATGAACGCACCTTCTCTTCTCCAGAGAATATCGTCAATGTGATAAGCGTGCTCGGCCAATATGTCCTTGCAGAATTTTGCCTTTTCCTGGTCACCTCCAGAAATTTCACCTATTTGCCTATCGTCTTCACCAGTCCTTGCAGAATATTTGAGTGTTATGTTTGGAAGTCCCTTTATTTTGAAAGAATCGAATACCATTTTCGACACCTTCAATGCTACCGTTCTGTAGGTGGTTATTTTTCCTCCCAAAATGTTTACAATATTGCCTGTCTTTACAACCTTATACTCTCTACTGATCTTCCCAAGATTGTTAGATGAACTGAATAACGGTCTCAGTCCTGCGTATGCATTTATCACGTCCGTCCTAGATATATCTTTTACATAATTTTTCACAGATTCGATGAGATATTCAATCTCATTTTCAGATGGTTGCGGATTTGAAATCTCACCTTCATAAAAAATTTCGGTCGTCCCTATAATTATGACCTCTCCCCTAGGTATTATAAACACCTGTCGCTTGTCAATCGGGGAACGAATGGCCAGCGCAGTATTGATCGACAGTGCCTCCTTGCCTACTATTATATGGTCCCCCTTGCTGAGCTTGATATGCCCTATTATTTCTTTGACTTCACTATATCTGTCCTTCATGTATTCAAGGATTTTTCCAACCGATGGACCTGCCGAGTTAACGATCATTTTCACTGGAACCTGAAATTCCTGGTCAAGAATCTTATCTCTTATGATTATAGATTTTGCAGTGTTCCCGTCGTAATCAATCTTAATCACTTCTGCATAGTTCAGGGCTGAAGCACCATTATTTTCGGCTGCAAGAATGTTCTCAATAACAAGTCTTGCATCATCTACTACCCCTTCCGCATAAATGAATCCGCCCTTTTGTGGTGTCTTCTTCAGGGCAGGGAATCTCTCATTTATTTCACTTTGAGAGTACCATTTAGCCTTAATCGACCTGGAAAACAAGGAATAAATCCATAAACCTAGCCTAAGTTTGGTCTTAGACCAAGAATTGTTATCGATTGGAATAAAAAAATCTTCCTTTTTTACAAGGTTTGGGAATTTCAATAGGAAGTCTCTTTCTCTTACTGAGTCCCTAACCACAGAAAATTGGCCGTTGGCTAAGTACCTCAACCCTCCATGAATGAGTTTGGAGGATCGACTGCTTGTTCCAAATGCGAAGTCGTTTGCATCAAACAACGCTACCCTTAGTTTCTGAGAAGAAAGGACATTCAAAACTCCGGCTCCCGTTATTCCTCCACCAATGACAGCCACGTCTATGCCCGACTTTAAGTTTTCAATTATTTTCTTCCTTTCGTCTATTATTTTTTCCTTCATTGAACTCAATAAAACAGGATTGCACTGTAATATTAGTTTTTTATCGATTTTGTCGACCGTAAATCTTAATTCGAATTTCTATTTTTCAGAAACGATCGACAATTACAAGAGGTAGTGACAGAAAAGCCCACAAATTTGAAATCATAAGACTCAATTCGAGAGTTAAATGGTTTCTATAAGACTTGAGAACATAGAGCTAACGCTCAATAAGACAAAAATTCTAAATAATGTAGACTTGGAAATATTTGATAAAGAATTGTTTGCCTTGATTGGCCCAAGTGGCTCAGGAAAATCTTCTCTTCTTAGAGTCATCGCAGGCCTTGAAAAACCTAGCAGAGGCAGAATTTTCTTTGGAGATAAAGATGTGACGAATTTGACCTCTCAAAAGAGAAAGATTGGGATGGTGTTTCAAGATTATGCACTGTGGCCACATATGTCCGTCAAGCAAAATTTGGAGATTGTCCTTAAATCAAGCTCTAAGATGAGCCAAGAGGGAAGAGATAAGAGAATAATGGAAGTACTCGAATTGCTGAGACTAGAGAAAAAAATTGATGAGCGGCCTAACAGACTATCTGGAGGAGAGATGCAGAGAGTTGCACTCGGAAGGGCCCTTGTTTCAAACCCATCTATACTGCTCATGGACGAACCTCTCAGTAACCTGGATGCAAAGATCAGGGAGGGACTGAGCCTTGAGATTGTGAAGATGGTAAAGCAGTTGGGAATAACGACAATTTTCGTAACTCATGATCAGGAAGAAGCAAACAGGATAGGCGACAGGATTGGACTTATCTTTTCAGGAAAAATAGAGCAAATCGGTTATCCAGACGAGCTATATTACAAACCATCATCAAACAATACGGCAAAATTCATCGGAGAAAATTTTGTCATCAACGGCGAACTTGCCGGCACTGACGAAGGATATGCGGAAGTAAAGATAGAAGAAAGAATGCAGGTGGAGGGAAAGATGATGGATAAGATAAGCGAAGGTAATCCAGTTGAAGTAATAATAAGGACAGGCTCCCTGGCTATCTCAGATACGGACAATAACAGGAGCTACATAAAGGGCAAATTTATTGCAAAACGATTTTCAAAAGGAGAGTCACTATCTGCAGTGGAACTTTCTGACGGAACTATTCTGACCATTAAGGACGACAAAGAAAAGAGAGAAATTGGAGAGGAAGTAACAATAAGCGTTGATCCCGGAAAAACAATGGTGTTCCCACTAAAAAAATAAGATATATTACAATTTATTTCCGGATTATACCACTTCCCTGAATGACCTGCCCCTGATTACGTATAGATAAGAAGATATTGGCAGGGTGATTAGTATTATTATGAATGCCAGAGCAGCTCCAAGTGCAAGTTCTCCTGTGGATATAAAGCTAAATGACGCAAGTGCAAGAGTTGACCAGTTGAGCGGAGCAAGTAGGATAGTTGAAGCGTAGTCTATAGAAGATCTTACAAATACCAGCAGAAATCCTTCAATTATTCCAGGCAGTGCTAGAGGGATTATTATATATAACAGGTTAGAAAAACGACTCTTTAGCATAATTTTTCCCGCTTCAAAAAGGGAGTTAGAAACAGAGTCAAGAGATATTCCGACTGCCCTGATCGAGTACCCAAGCCTTGCAAAGACGTACCCCATGATCATGGCGACAGGCAGGTCCGAGACTATAATTCCAGTAACACTGTTGCTGTAAAGTGCTAGGTAGCTTATACCTACCATTACGTTTGATAAAGCAAATATCACCATTGCCATAAAATCAATGACCTTTCTTCCATATATGGTGCCAGTCCTAGTGCCGTAAGTAGATATTAGAGAGATGGCAACGGCTATAAATCCTGCAAATAAACACGTGATGACGGTTGACCAGATTGAAAATGGGTATATTGCAAATGCGTCCCCAAAATTGCGAGTTGTATATGATGTTGGCGTAAGCGTTCCGATCCACCTGTATGAAAAGGCGCTCAATCCTAAAATTACTATTTCAATTATTGGAAGAATTGCTATTGCAGCAGAGTAAATTGTCAAAACAATTACAACAGCCTTATTGTCGTTGTACTTGATTCTGAATCCCTTTCCTGTTATAGTGGAACTGGACCTTCTTATTGCCGCCATATAGATGATTATTGCCACTATGTTGACAAGCAGAAGGAGTACCAACATTGCAGACGCAAGCCCCCATCTGAAGAATGAAAATAACTGAGTGTAGGCCAGAGCAGTAATGATGGGGAAGTTGGTGGGTGCAAGGAGTAACGGTATAGACAGGGAACCGGTTGCAAGAAGAAAGACTATAATCATCCCTGCTGCAAAACCTGGAAAAATCAGAGGAAGGATGATGTTAAAAAATATCTTTATTTCAGATACTCCATTTGCCCTTGCCGATTCTATAAGTCTCTGGTCAAGGTTTCCTAAAGCTAAGGTACCATACATAACCATGAATGGTACGGACGTCAGTGACATCACAATTAACAAACCTTCGAATGAGTATATATTAAAGGGAAGATGCCTAAAGTTCGTGGAAAGTATTATGAAATCATATGTCAGGATGAAACCAGGGATACCTATTCCCATCATTAGTAATGACCTTATGACCTGTTTTGCTTTCATCGTAGTCCTTGATAACCCATAGGAAATAGGCAGAGATATGATTAAGGAGACTGCAGTTACCGCAACTCCGAGCAGAAGTGTATCATCTAGTGCTTTCACGTAGTAGCTGTTAGAAAAGAATAAGTGGTAATTGGAAAAGGAGAATGTTCCAATAATATTTTTGAGATTAGAGAAATTAAAAATGGATATCGGGAGTTTGTAAAAACTTGTCAGTATAAAACTAAGGAGAGGAAGGACAATGAAGAAAATTAAGAATAAATAAAATAAGATATTAATAAATCCCTTTTTAGCATTCATAGTACTACATTCAAGTCGTTGCGTATTGGTCAAATACTGCAGTTATGTTGTTTGCGTTTTCGGCAGTCCAGGTCTGGTTATATGGGAAAGCAATGGGTTCAATCTGAGCAATACTGAATGAGCCGGCGGGTATTGGAACGCCAGGGATTATTGGGGGCTTGTCGAATATTAAACCGATTTCAGTCTGTCCTTGTTTCGAGAGGACCCAGTTGATGAAAGCCTTTGCATTGGACTGATGGGGTGATCCATTAACCATAGCCATAGCCGTAGGACCGAGGATAGTATTGTTCATCAGATGAGGCACAAGGGGATAACCATTTTGTGTTGCATAGAGTGTTGGAATGTATGTCCAATCTATTGTAATTCCGCCAGTACCTTGCCCGACTGCAACTTCTGCGTTTTCATCATCTGACTGGTATGGAACAACTGAGTTGTTTAGGAGACCTTGTACGTAGGACTTGAACATCGTCCATCCTGTTGTGTTACCGTATTTTGCCATGTAATACTGAGCCACCAGGGAAAGGAAGCCTAGACCAGTTGTAGTAGATGTTGTGGGATTTTCCATCACGATTTTTCCCTTGAATTGAGGTTGGCTAAGCTGGTACCAGCTTGTAGGGACAGACGAATTATTGACCAGATTTGTGTTTACAGATATCCCGAGCGCAGCATAAGTGAATGGATACCATAACCAGTTTGAGTCCCTCCACAGTACGTGATTTCCAACATATGCACTTTGGTTTGCAATATTTGGAGGCGTGAATGATTGGAATACTCCCTGAGTTGCAGCTGTTATGTATGCAGATGGTGCTCCTCCGAACAGAACGTCCGCAGTTTCGCTCCCTTTAGAGGCAACAAGCTTTCCAACAAGATCGCCCATTGCTCCATAGACAGGTACCACTTTTATGCCCGTATCATTTGTAAACGCGTTAAAGTATTTCTGTGCTAAAGTGGGTCCATAGTCGGCGTAAACGACAACTTC
>JACWAC010000090.1 GCA_014874235.1 Thermoplasmatales archaeon | reverse complement strand
CCTCTCCTCTGCTGATTGAAAATGATATGCCATCAACGGCCCTAAGATCTGAGTTATTCAGATCTTAGGGCCGTTGATGGTATATCATTTTCAATCAGCAGAGGAGAGGTTTTCAGTCTCCTGGGACCTAATGGGGCCGGGAAGACAACAACAGTTGAGATACTCGAGGGAGTGAGGAACAGAAGCTCGGGGGATGTGCGCGTACTCGGAAAGGATCCAGAGAGGAGCAGGTCCCTGATTTACAAGCTGGGCATACTGCCTCAGGACTTTTCATTCATTTACAACAGCACTCCGATTGAAGCACTCAATTTCTACAAGGGAACCCTGAGAGCCAGTAGTGACGTGGATGAGATCCTAGAAATGGTCGAATTGTCTGATAAATCATCGACCCCTTTCCAGAAGCTTTCTGGAGGACAGAAACAGAAACTGGGACTTGCACTTTCACTGGTCAACGACCCAGAGATACTGTTCCTGGACGAGCCCACTTCTGGGTTGGACCCCAGAGCTAGAAGAAACATATGGAACGTGATAAAGACGCTCAAGGAAAAAGGAAAGAGCATACTTCTTACCACACACTACCTTGAGGAGGCAGAGCTGCTCGCAGACCGGGTGGCCATTATGAACAAGGGAAAGATAATAGACTCCGGCAAACCGATGGAGATTGTGGAGAGACATCACGAAGTTGACAATCTCATCATCAGGGGAGATGGTCAGGTTGAGGAACTGCTAAGAACGGGTGGGTATAATTTCCAGAGGGATGGATCATACATTAAGGTCAGTCTGAAGAGCATAAGGGATGCTACAGAGATCATCAATTATCTATATGAGAGGAAGGCAGCATTCGAAGATTTCACTATAAAACGCGAGAGTCTCGAAGACGTGTTTGTAAGAATGGTAGGGGAGATTGAGGAAGATGAAGCTCAGTAGGGTAAGTGCATATTTTGTCTTGCACGCAAAGTCGTACATGAGGTCAAGGTCTGCACTCTTCTTCCAGATCGCATTCCCAATTATCCTGATACTCCTGTTCGGTGCGATATTCTCTGGGTCCTCCTACGCTCCTTCGACACTGGTAATTCAGAATGAGAGTCCTTCAGCTGCCTCTTGGGGAGTCATCAATGCTATCAACGAATCCGGACTGTTCAAGGTCCAGCTGATATCCGAGACACAGAACCTATCGGACTACATAACGGTTCACACTGTGCAGGCCGCCCTTCTGATACCTGCCAATTTCACCAACAATCTGTACGATGGAGGAGTGGGAGAACTAGTACTGAAGGGTCACACAAATCCTACTGTGGCAAGTGCAGACTACCAGACTCTGAACGGAATTCTCACTCAGATAAATTTCAGGGATAGCAACGTCTCACAGAAGCTCGTGCTATCCTCTCAGGTAGCGATAGGCAACACGGGAAAGACTATCGATTATTATGTACCCGGCCTGATAGGATTCACAGTGCTTAGCACGATGTTCAATATGGTGTATACGGTCCCTAACTACAGACGAGAGAGACTCTTCAGACAGCTCTCTTTCAGCGGACTGACGAAGTCCGAATGGATCACTGCAAACATGATGTTCTCGTTCCTTATGCTCGTTCTCTCGGACGTAATTCTGGTTGCGATTGGCATCTATGTGTTCGGTGCATCTCTGGTACTGAATGTTGAAACGATTCTCACATCTGCTCTCATCATATTCGGAGGACTCTTCTTCTTCACCAGCGTGGGTATCCTTGCAGGTCTGGTATCAGACAATGAGGAGACCGTATCGGTAGTGGGGAATCTGGTAATGTTCCCGATGATGTTTCTTTCGGGCGTCTTCTTCCCGCTCACCTTCGCACCAGCATATCTGATATCAATATCAAGGTTCTTGCCACTGACATACTTCATAAATTCCCTCATCTCTGTCCTTGACTATGGTAACATCACTTCCGTGACCCTCCAGATCGTTTACCTCATGCTGGGCTCGGCTATACTGTTCGCTATAGCAGTGAGACTCTTCAGCTGGAAACAGAAGTGAAGTTAATGGAGGAATTGAGACAGGTAGCAGTCTACAGGATGAGCGTCTGGCTGGTTTTCCAGGTTCAGAGCCCCTTCTCTTCTTGGCTGGCCTGTTCGGTTGGGACCGTTTGCACATCGGTTGGACTCGTGGCATATTTTCTTGAAATTGCAGTAAAGCTCAGTGACCCCACTAGGATCGTCAGGATAACGATATAAAATATCACGTTGCTGTATGTGCCGGCGATGGAGGGGTTCGACGAAAGAAGGATTCCAATTAGAACAATCACAGTTGGCCCCCTGTGGACGAAGGAGGAAACCAGCAGGCTATCCTTTCCAAACCACTGCGTGATTCCATTCAGCGAGAAGATCTCAAAGAAGCGTATGGCTACCAGCGCAGCGGTGAAAATCAGAGCCATCAGAAGTGCCTGAAAGTCGAATATGTTTACCAAGATACCAGTATATACGTAGAATATAGTGAGCACTATGAAAGTTATCTCCTGGTTAAAGTAGTTCAATTGCGAGGTGTCGACGGTCCCTGAAATCTTGAGTATCTTTGATATAGGAAGCGAGTTCGAAATTATTATGGAGAAGATGAATGTTGCAAGGATTGCTGAAGCGCCAATGTAGTCTGAGACGCCCCAGATTAGGAACAGCACGGCAATGGTAGCAATGTAGTAGTGGGGAGCAGCTGCCTGCTTCAGTACTATGAGCCAGAGTATACCGACAATTCCTCCCAGAACTATGGCCTCCGATACGCTTCCGAAGAGGAAGCCCGTGATACTTACCAGGGAAGTCTGCTGATTGATTATGCTGAGTATGAGCAGCGCTCCTATGACATTCAAAACGGAGTTGAAAATCGTTTCAACCTCAATTGAATGAGTCATATCCTCATCGAGTTTGATTCTGGCCATCAGTGGGATAATGAATGGAGCTGCGGTCTCACTGAGGATTGTGGATAGCAGGAGTGAAATAAGGAGTGGAACCTTGAAAACAAAATAGAGCAGGGGTGTCATGAGACCCATAACAAATGCTAGATCGGCGACAGCTATTGCAATGCCCTTGGAAACGGAGTGCCCGAATTTCTGCAAATCAAGCCTGAGGAGCCCGCCGAAAACGATGAGAATCAGTGCTACAATCCCCACGAAGGGGAGCAGGAGCCGGAGTATAGAAATGTAGGTATCGGGTATTATCCGTGAATAGTGAATCAGAATTCCGATGAGAAGAAGAAGTAGCATGTCAGGGATTCGCTTCTTTCTAAATGCAATTTCGCCCACAAAACCCAGTAGCATTATTCCTGCTAACAAAAGCAAGAGTTCATCGGCATTCATCTGTGACTCAAGAAACTCTTCTAAGTTATAACACTTTTTGTTTAAGAGAGCTTGTCTGAAAGAGGAAGAGACAGTGGGGAGACAACGTCGTGGTACGCTTCATTCACTCATAAATTTTGTGAAATTCTTGACAATGAAAGTCACATTTGTCGTCACTATCGCAAATCCCGCTATGTTGAGGGATCCAAAAGAAGGTATTAGGAGAGTCAGTTTCTCTATCGAAGGGATATAAACTCCTAGCATAGCAAAAATGAGCATCAAGAACAGTATTGTAGGTAGAATCTTGTTCTTCGCAACCTGAGCGCTTGACTCGACTTCCTTGTTGGAGAAATAGAAGGATGCAAACAGCATCGCCAATGGCAAATAAAATAGGAAAGAAAGGACGAGTATCAGGAACGGTATCCCGAAACTGCTAATGAGTTTCAGATTGAAAGCAAGGAAGAGAATGATTGACGGAACTATAACCAACAGATCAACAAGCGCTATTATTGATATTGCTTCCCGGGAATTCTTGACGGATAACCTGTGTCTTATAACATTTCTGTTAAATCCGTCAGACATAACTTCCCACATTGCAATTAAATACATAGAATAGGGGTATAAATATTTGTCTGCTTATTGTCATACATTTGTCAGAGTTATACGTCAAAGCGGAATTATCCCTCGTTTGGATTCATTATTCTCCTTTGCCTTCTCAGCTTCTCACTATTTTTGAAGATGATTGTTAAGGAGAACTAAGCGTCTCATGGAATTGGAATCGATGGAATGAATTCCTTCTCTGGAGTCAGATTAAACATATCCCGCAACTTTTATTTTGAATTGTACGATACTTGGCAATGGAGTTCTTAAAATATTCGCCAAATTTCTCCTCAAAAGTTACGGCAATAGTCGCACCAGTTTTTGAAGATTTTACGCCGCCTGACACTAGGAAATTGGCCAGCGAAACCTCTGTGCTTTCTAATGCGAAGAAATCTGGATTCTCTGGTGGAAAGGGAGAGTCTTTCGACATCTTCGATGCTAAACTCGGAAAGAGGATCCTCCTCATCGGTCTAGGAAAGAAGAATGAAAGGAACAGCGAGACACTCAGGAGATCGTTTTCTGCAGCATTTAACTCGATCAAAACAATCCCCAAAGGGGTCGTGCAAGTACTTCTGCCGGGGTTATCACCAGAAGAATCCAAGGAAGTCGCATTTGCAATCGCACTGACTTCATACGACTTCGACAAGTACAGAAAAGAGAAAAACAAGGCGAAGGTCGAAACGGTTCTCATATCCACCACATCGAATGAAAGTACAATCAATGAGGGGAAAGTCATTGCTGAAGCTGTCAACTTCACGAGGGACATAGCCAATCTTCCTCCATCGATTGGCACTCCCACGCTTTTCGAAAAGACTGCAAGAAAAATCCAGGGAGTCACAGTCAGATCCTTCGACAAAGAAGACTTCGTAAAGCTGGGTATGGGAGGTCTCGAGGGAGTCTCGAGGGCTGCAAAAGAAGCCGCCAAGCTCCTAATAATGGAGTATGGACCGAAGGAGAAGAGGCCAGTTCTCATAGTTGGAAAGGGAATCACTTTTGACAGCGGAGGAATATCCATCAAACCTTCTGATGGAATGGACCAAATGAAGTTTGACAAGTGCGGTGCCTCGGCAGTCATAGGTACCATGAAACTCATATCCGATCTAAAGCTGAAAAGGCATGTGATAGGTATGACACCTCTCACAGAAAATCTACCCGGAGGAAATGCATACAAACCAGGGGACATACTAACTCATTACAATGGAGTGACATCAGAGGTCCTTTCCACGGATGCGGAAGGTAGACTTGTGCTCGCCGATGCACTGAGCTATGGAACAAAGAATTTCAAACCGTCTGAAGTCATAGATCTCGCCACCTTGACTGGGGCATGCGTAGTGGCTCTGGGAAACAACTACGCAGGATTGATGGGAAACAACGATTCCCTGAAAAACAGGATCAAGAGGGCTTCAGAGAAATCGTGGGAAAAGGTCTGGGAGTTGCCTCTGGACAGTGACTTCCAGGATCAGATAAAGAGCAAAGT